>JACNKJ010000055.1 GCA_014382085.1 bacterium | reverse complement strand
TTCGCCGCGGCGAAAGAGGGAGAAGCTGCGAAAGCGCATGCCGCCGACCAGGTCGCCGTCGTCGAGAGTCCCGATGAGCGGCTGAATCTGAAAGCGAGGACGTTCCCGCACGCGCAGGTTCAGGTGCAGGCCGTCGCCGAGGGTTTGCACGTCCACCTGGAAGCTGCTGAGATAGACGAGTTCGCGTGCGCGGGCCTGCAGTTTGCGCGCGAGATTGTCGCCGGCGCTGTCGCCCTCGTGGATGCCGAGGTCGTCGAGCAGCACGTCGCGGTCCACGTGCTTGAGCCCCGCGATGAGGATGGTGGATATGGTGTCACCCGACGCCGCCAGAGTGGGTGCGGCGATCAGCAAGCTTAAGCAAATCAACAGGATGTGGCGCATGGGTAAGAACCTTCCTCGGGGCAGGGGGAAGGTATCGGTGAAAGTGAGTTGGGTCAACTAATTGCTTGTCTTGACCCAGAGCTGGGAAACCCAATGATCCTTTTGTTTCGTGATAGTCAACTTCAAGTTTTTCATGCAAGCCAGATCCGTCACCTTCTCTTGCTGCTCATCCAAGAATCCCGACAGAACGAGTATGCCGTTGGGATCGGCAGCCTTCGCCATTTGGGAGAGATACTTCTGTATCGGCGTCAAAAACAGATTGCACACCACGATATCCCACTGCTTCTCGCCCAGGTCCTTCGGCTCGCCCCAGCGAAAACGCACATCGCCGGCAAGTCCATTGAGGTCGGCATTCAAGTAGGCGTTGAGAATCGATCGCTTGTCGATATCGAAGCCCTCAACGCGCCGCGCGCCCCAGAGCTTAGCCGCAATCGACAAAATGCCAGTGCCTGAACCGATGTCGAGACAATCCCAGGGCTTACCCGAAGCCTCGCGCTCGCGGGCGTAGTCGCGCAGCATCTCGAGACACATTTGCGTGGTGGGGTGATCGCCCGTACCAAATGCTAGGGCGGGCTCAATGACCAGCGACAGATCTGCATTCGACCCCGGCATGGGCTCGCCGCGCTGGTGCACCGGTCCGGTCATGTTCCAGGGCGGCACCACGGTAAGACCGGGGATCACCTCGCGGGGAACGAAGTGCTCGCGGAATGCGGCGTTCCAATCCTGCTCGTCAAACTCATCGTCCTCGAAGCGCAGGCGCGCGCCGGGCAGTCCCGCGGTTTCGGCTTCGGCGATCCAGCCGGCGAAGTCCTCGGGCGCTGGCAATGCCTCTCCCGGACGAACATACACGCGCAGGGTCACGCGGCGGTCGCCAGTGGCGCGCTCGGAAGAAAGCGAAGTCCAACCCGCCGCCACAAGACGTTCCTCGATGAAGGGCGCCAGAGGCGGGGGCAAAGTGAGTTTGCGAGATATCCAGTCCATATGCCGACCATGACCCAGGCCGGCGGGCCGATCAAGCAATAGCTGGACAGACACTCGGCTTTGATTCAGCCTTCTCGCGAGCCCAAGCCAGAGATCGGGGACGCCGTGGAGAAGCAATATCTGGAGTTTTTTGCCAAGCCAAGTTCGTCCCGCTATGCGGAGCTTCTTCGGGAGCAGGTGGCCGCGCCCGGTTACAACGCCCATGAAGACTATGTGGAACTCAAGTCCATGATCAGCGAGGGCAAAATGGATGAGGCCGCCGCCGAACTCGAGCGGCTCATGCCCCTCTACCCGCTCTCGCCGCGTCTTCATCTGCTTGCGTCTTACCGAGCAGAGGCCATCGGCAACAAGCAGCTGGAAGATCGGGAACAAGAATTTGGATTCGCCTGCCTCGAAGCCATCCTGGCAACGGGCGACGGCAGCGCGGCCAAACCTTATCTCTGCTCCAAGGTGTCCGACGAGTACGACGTTCTCGGCATCGTACTGCGTGAAGAAGTTGAGCAGCAATCGCTTGTTCAGGTCGGCGAGAAAACCTGCGACAAATTTCTCTGCCAGAGCGGCGCCGAAGTCCACTTCGATATTACACTCTGGTTTGGTTCACATTGAGAAGGGAGTAGCCGCTTGCGATTCGAACACAATTTCTGTCCCGTCTGCGGGAAGGCGCTCAAGGTCGAAGAACGCGGCGGCAGAGAGCGCCCGGTTTGCGCCTGCGGATACGTGCACTACGCTAACCCGGCGCCTGCCGCGGGAGCGGTGGTGATGCGCGACGGCCTGTGCCTCTGGGTGCGTCGCGCGGGGGAACCCCGCAAAGATCTCTGGTCCCTGCCCTCGGGCTTTCTGGAATGGGACGAAGACATTCGCGACTGCGCACGTCGGGAAACCCTGGAGGAAACCGGCCTGGAAGTGGAGATCGGCGAAATTCTGGAAACCCTGTCGGGCTTTGACGATCCGCGCACCCAGGCAGTGTTAACCGTCTTCTTCGCGCGCGTGGTAGGCGGGGTAGAGCAGGCCGGCGACGACGCCAGCGAGACCCGCTGGTTTCCGGTGCTGGAGCCTCCAAAAGACATCGCCTGGCAGGCCCATCGCCATATCGCCAAGCGGCTTGTAGAACTCGCCAAATCCGGGGAACCGCCGGCTTGAAGGCCCGTTGACTTGCCTCTCTCCTCCCGCTAGATTTGCCGCATCCCCAAGGAGAATAATGAATTCACTATCCGAACACCTGTCCGTCCTGGAACTGGACGAGACCGTCCTGCGCCGCGTGCTCGCGCGAGCCCTGGGACGCGGCGGCGACTACGCCGACATTTTCGCGGAAAGCGGCGAGGGCCGATCTCTGCGATGGGAAGAGAGCTGCGTGAAGAACGCCGCCTTGATTCTCACCCGTGGCGCGGGCATCCGCGTGCTCCAAGGTGAAAAAACGGGATTCGCCTACGCCGACGAACTCACCGAGGAAGCCCTCATGCGCGCCGCCGACACCGCGGCCCACATCGCCAGCGGTGGGGGTGTGGATCCCGCGGAGTTCGCCAAGGCTGTGAACGGCCGAGGTGACTACTACCAGCCGGTGCGTCCCATGGAGGGCGTGGAACTGGCCGACAAGATCGCACTGCTTGAGCGGGCCGATGCGGCCGCGCGGGCGGTGGATCCGGCGGTGGAAAAGGTGAATGCCAGCCTTTACCACGAGTACCGCAACATCATCATTGCCGGTAGCGACGGACTCATCACCTTCGATACCCAGCCCATGGTCAGGTTCAACGTGGGCGTGGTCACCGGCAAAGACGGCAAACGCGAGATGGCCGGCGAAGGTTTGGGCGGCCGCCGTGGTATGGAGACTTTGGAGGGCGATCGTCCCGAAGCTCTAGCGCGCAAGGTGGCCGACATGGCCGTGCGCAAACTCGACGCGGAAGATGCTCCCGCGGGCGCCATGCCCGTGGTGCTCGGCGCAGGCACCAGCGGGGTGCTCCTGCACGAAGCGGTGGGCCACGGCCTGGAGGCCGACTTCAACCGAAAGAAAACGTCCACCTTTTCGGGACGTGTGGGCGAGCAGGTGGCGAGCCCGCTTTGCAGCATCGTGGACGACGCGACTATTCCGGGCGATCGCGGCGCCATCAATGTGGACGACGAGGGCAGCAGCACCGGCCGAAACGTGCTCGTGGAAAACGGCGTGCTGCGTGGCTACATGCACGATCGCCTGAGCGCGCGCATCATGGGCGTGGAGCGTACGGGTAACGGCCGGCGCGAAAGCTATCGCAGTCCGCCCCTGCCGCGCATGACCGTCACCTATATGATGCCGGGAAAGAGCGAGCCGGGGGAGATCATCGAATCGGTGAAGGACGGTTTCTACGCCAAGAGCCTGGGCGGCGGGCAGGTTGACATCGCTCGCGGCGATTTCGTTTTCGCCGTCACCGAGGGCTACCGCATACGCGACGGGAAGATCGCCGAACTGGTCAAGGGCGCCACGCTCATCGGCAACGGCCCCGAGATCATGGGCAAGGTGGAGATGGTGGGCAACAATCTGGAATTGTCCGAAGGCATGTGGACCTGCGGCAAGGGCGGGCAGTCGGTGCCCGTGGGACAGGGAATGCCCAGCGTGAAGGTCGGCGAAATTACCGTCGGTGGAACGAAAACCTGAGGAGACGGCCGTGAGCATCCGAGAGATTGCAGAGAAAACACTGAACGCCGCCATGGCCGCCGGCGCCGACGAGGCCGAAATTTTCGTGCGCGAGCACCGGGAATTTCAAACCACGGTGCGCATGGGCGAAATCGAAACCTTGAAAGAAGCCGAAAGCAAGAGCCTGGCTCTACGCGTTTACAAGAACCGCTGCAAAGCGGTGGTGGACAGTTCCGACTTCCGTCCCGAGAAGCTGGAAAAGCTCGCGGGTGAAGCGGTGGGCCTGGCCGGGGTGACCGCGCCGGATGATTTCCATCGTCTACCCGAGCCCGAACTCTACGCCGACACCTGGCCCGACCTCGATTTGCTCGATCCCCAGGAAGCGCCGTCCACCGAAAAGCGAATCGCCATGGCGCATCGGGCCGAAAGCGCGGCCATGGAAGTGGATGATCGCATCGACAACTCCATGGGCGGCAATTTCGCCCAGAGTCACGGCGACATGCTGATCATGACCAGCAACGGTTTCACCGGAGGCTATCCCTTCAGCGTTTACTCGCTCTCGGCGGTGCCCGTGGCCAAGGATTCCAAGGGCGACCGCTCCCGCGACTTCTGGTTCACCCGTGCCCTTCACGCCGAAGATCTCATGGACGCCGATGAAGTGGGACATCGCGCCGCCGAGCGTGCCTTGCGCATGTGCGACGCCCGCCGCGCCGCCACCGGCGAAGTGCCGGTGATTTTCGAGGCCAACGCCGCATCGCGTTTGGTGGCCATGCTCTTCGGCTGCATTTCCGGCAGCGCCGTCTGGCGCAAGCAGAGCTATCTCGGAGATCGCCTGGGAGAGCAGATCGCCAGCGAGAAAATTTCCATCGTCGACGATCCCCTGCGCCCTCGCGGTCTCGGTAGCCAACCTTTCGATAGCGAGGGCATCCTCGCCAAAGCTCTTCGCGTGGTGGATGGCGGTAAGCTCGCCCACTTCATGCATGACTTGGAAAGCTCACGCCGCCTGAATCAGCCTGTCACCGGACATGGATCCTGGGGAGGAGGTGTGGCGGCCAGTAATCTATACGTGGAAAACGGCGAAGGCACGCTGGCCGATCTCATCGCCGGCGTGGATCGTGGACTTTTGGTCACGGGTTACATGGGATCGGGCTTCAACACGGTCAGCGGCAATTGGTCGCAGGGCGTGGAAGGCCTCTGGATCGAAGGCGGAAAGGTGGCATATCCCGTGAAGGGTGCGACCATCGCGGGGCATTTCGATGCTGTGTTGAAGGGCATCGACGCTGTGGCCGGCGACCTGGACTTCAGCCTGGGCACGAAGATCGCGCCAAGCCTGAGGGTAATATCCATGACCGTGAGCGGAGAGTGAGTTGAATTGAATTGGGCGCTAGTCGGACCTCTGCATCCTTATCGAGGCGGCATCGCCCACTACGGCGCATTGCTGGCGCATGAACTCGCGCGAAAGGACGAGGTCTTCGCACTCAACTTCAGCCTACTCTACCCGGGTTTTCTGTTCCCCGGGCGTACGCAACTGGATGAAAGCCAATCGGCCATCGCCTTCCCCTCTTCCCAGCGCCTCTCCAGCATTGATCCTTTAAGTTGGGAGCGCTCGGCCAAGCTTCTCGCCGAACGCGATTTCGACGCCGTCATCTTTCAGTGGTGGCACCCCTTCTTCGGCCCCGCATACGGCTGGATGGCTCGTCGTCTGGCGAAGCTTTCGCCTCGCACGCGCCGGCTCTTTCTTTGTCACAATGTGGAACCTCACGAGGCCAGTGCGGTGGATCGTTCTTTAAGCCGATATGGCCGCCGCCGCGCACAGGGTTTCCTGGCGCACTCCCAACACGATGCCGCGCGTTTGGCTGAAATGTATCCCGCCTCGGTACAGCGCGTGCATGCCCATCCCAGATATTCGGCTTTAGGAGAGTCTCGACTTGATCGCGCCTCCGCGCGGGCCCAATGTGGCCTGAGTTCCGACGAGCGCGCCCTGCTTTTCTTCGGCTTGGTGCGCGAGTACAAGGGCCTGGACCTGGCTCTGGAAGCGCTGGCGAAGTTGGACATGCGATATCGCCTGCACGTGGTGGGCGAATTCTACGAGAAACGCACGCGATACGATGCGCTCATCGCGCGGCTGGGTTTGCAAGAGCGCGTGAACATCGTGGATCGTTATGTTCCCAATGAAGAAGTGCCTGCGTGGTTTGCCGCCGCCGATTTGGTGGTGCTTCCCTATCGCGATGCCACCCAGAGCGGAATCGTGGAAATTGCTCATGGCGCCGGACGCGCGTCCCTGGTAACTGATGTGGGCGGCCTTTCCGCGCAGGTGCAGGACGGGCGCACGGGCCTGGTAGTGAAACCCGATGACGCCGCCGCCATTGCGGAGGCCGTTGAGCGCTATTTCGACGGCAATTTGGAAGCGCTCATGCAGAAGGCCATCATGGAGGAGGCAGGGTCGAAAAGCTGGGCAGGGCTCGCTACGACCCTTCGAGAACTGGCTGCGGAGATCAACTCATGAAGCGCTCGCCCTTTCCCGCAACACCCTTTCCCCGCATCGCCGGCGCTTTAGAGCATCCTCTACCGCTCATGCTGGCCTTCGTTCTTCTCGCCATTGCCGTGGGCATTTCCTGGACCTGGGATCGCCTGGCCCTCTCCGCCCTGGGCGTGGTTTTCTTTTTGATTCTTCCACGACCCAGCCCTCGGCCCTTCATGTTACTCGCACGTTTCACGCCTCTTTTACTGCTCGTCATGCTCATCCACACATTTCCCTGGCGAGGATTCGACGGCGGTATTCCCTGGCGATATGACGCCGGCGGTTGGATGCGCGGCCTGCTCGCCTTGTCCCGCTTCGCCTTCTGGATTTTGCTTTCGGCCCGGGCTCTGGAAAGTTTGCATCCTGCGGCCCTCATGTCGCGATTGCCCTCGAACCCGAAACTTGCACGCTGGGCGCTGGTACCCGTGATGGCCTTTTCTTTCCTGGACTTCTTCCTTCGCGAAGCATTCCTACTGGAAAAAGCTTGGCGTGCTCGCGGCGGTGGATCCAGCCCCAAGTCCAAACGCGCACACTGGCCCGCACTGCTCCTGCCTCTATTTCGGGGCATGCTCGCCCGCGGTGCAACACTGGGCCAAGACCTGGCTGTCCGCCGTTTCCCCGATCGCTGGGGGGGGGGCGACAAACTTCCCCGGCGGCCCGCCAGCGTCACGCGGCTCGCTCCCGCCGTCCTCGTCTTGATCCTGGTCTGGACGGCGAAG
>JACNKJ010000219.1 GCA_014382085.1 bacterium | reverse complement strand
GCTCCGCCCGGGGCACCGCCAGCACCGTAAGGGGGGGGGCGGGCGGCCCCCCCGGCCGCCCCCCCTTCCCAAGCACCCTCAATCCCAGGGCCCCCGCCGGTGCGGCGTCGACCACGATCCTAGGAGACACGGACCTGGCGATTTCGATCACCGGCGACAACGTGACTCTCGATGGATTCACTGTCAGCAATCCCAACGGTCACTACGCCCTTGTGGCGACTGACCGAAGCGGACTGACTCTACGCAACAATCACTTCTACGATGTCGGAACAGGTACGACAACCGGTTACGTGCATTGCGTAACGGTGATTTGCAGCAACACGGACATCGACGGATTCACGATCGAGGACAACGAGTTCAGTGCCATTCATGCCGATCTGAACTCGAGCGCCTCGGCGCTCTCCTTCGGCTGGTCCACAGGCACCTTCGACATCACCAATGCATTGATCCAGCGGAACCACATTCACGACGTTCGCAGCAACACCAGCGACTGGCCCGTCGGACATGGAGCCTACGGTATCCTCCTCAATCACAGCGGCAATCTCGACGGGGAAACCGTGGCGCCGCAGATCTTAGACAACACGATCGAGGACCTGGAGGGCCTCTGGGCCCATGCAATCGGGCTGGAAGGAAATACCCCAGGCGCGGTCGTCACTGGCAACGACATAAGCAATCTTGTGGACTACAAGACTCCGACCGATGCGGTGGGTGTGATGGTTGAAGACAACGCCGGATGGGGCGACCTCAACATCCACGACAACAGCTTCACCGCGCTCGGTTACGGTGTGTTCACGACCATGACGGACAGGACCATGGTCGATGCCACCAGCAACTGGTGGGGCAGTGCAACAGGCCCATACCACCCGACCCTCAACCCTTCCGGTGCTGGGGTACTCGTGGGCGACAATATCCTGTTCGATCCCTGGACCGGACTGGCAGACCTGTCCATCCTTCCGGGCCTGAGCGGTCCAATCAACTGCTCGCAGTCATCCGTGCTCAACTTCCACTATGCTCCTGGCGACATGACGCCGGCCTTGAGGGGGTACGAGGTCACCGTTGCTTGTGACGCAGGATTGACCTTTGACGGCACGGACATCAGCGATCTCGGGGCCCTAAGTGACATCGGCATGCAGTCCTTCTATGTCACCGACAATGGAGACGACAGTTTCACGATCTGTGCCGCGCTGCTCGGGCCCACCAGTGGCCTGACCCTGGAAGACGATCTCTTCAGCATCGAATTCCACGGTACCGCAACCGGCCTGCAGAACGTGAATATTCTCAGCTATAAGCTCCGCGACCTGGACAACGGCGAGTTCTTTGCGACCCTTCATGACGCTGTCATCGAAGTGGACTGTCTTGGCCCGGACGCTCCGGTCCTGGCCGCCGAGCCAATCTACACCCAGGGCACGGAGAACACTCTGGACTGGTCGGACGAATCCGCGAGCGGGGCGACACTCTACTACGCCGAGTGCGCGGAAGACGCGGCCTTCTCCGTGAATCTTCAGGACAGCGGATGGATCGCCTTGCTCACGCACACCTTCAGCGGTCTGTCCGACAACACCGAGTACTTCTACCGAGTCAAGGCCAAGGACGCCCTGGACAACGAATCGGCATGGTCCAACGTGGAATCATCCACTCAGGACGACAACCTGCCCGTTTCTGAGGCCGGACCCCTGGACGCCTACCAAACCAGCCTGACCTTCGATGTGCCATTCGTCGCCAGCGATCTGACCAGCGGCGTCGCCTACGTCGAACTCTATTACCAGTTGAACGGCGGAGCCTGGAACCCTCTGGGCGGGACCTACACGGTCAGCCCGATCAGCTTCACGGCCGGTGGTGATGGCAGCTATTGCTTCTTCACCGTGGCGACGGACAATGTGGGCAATATCGAGCTGAACCCGCCCTCGGGCGACGTGTGCACGATCGTCGATACGACGGTTCCGGCGGGAACTTTCGTGATCAACAACGATGACGTTTACACCGCATCGACCTCCGTCACGCTGAACAACGCCATCACCGATGACAATGGTCCATTGGAGATGCAGTTCAGCAACGACAACGCGACATGGTCGGGCTGGGTGGTTTACGCGCCGACCTACCCCTGGTCACTCGATCTTCCGGACGGCACCAAGACGGTCTACGCCCAGTTCAAGGATGACGCGGGACTGGTCTTTTCGCCGACGGACGACATCATCCTCGATACCGCGCCTCCGGGAGCGGCCGATGGCTTGAGTGGTCTGGCCGGACACGAGAAGACCATACTGGACTGGACCGATCCCGGCGACGGCGATCTGGCCCTCATCGAGGTCTGGCGCGGTCCCTGGCATGATGGATCGAACGTGTCGGCTTATCCCGAGTACGACGATCTTCCCGGCAGTACGATTCCGACACGCCCCGCCAATCGGACGGCGGCCGACGCCAGCGTCGAATGGACACTGGCCGGCACGGCCCTACCGGGCGACGAGGGATTCACGGATAACTTCATCCCCAGGGGAATCTATTACTACGAGCTCTTCGCCCAGGATATGGCTGGAAACTACGGCCCACCTTTGGATGAGAATACCCAGGTGATGAACTACTGGCTCGGAGATGTGCGGCCCTCCGGTTACGATGGTTATGTAGACGTGGCGGACATCACCGCGCTGGGTACGTCCTTCGGCACCGTGGACGGCGATGGGGCTTACGACAACGAGATCGATGTGGGTCCCACCGACGACTGGAGTCGCCTGGGCATCCCGTTGACCGACAACTTCGTCGATTTTGAGGATCTCATGATCTTCGCGATGAACTACAACATCGTCGCCCCGCGGCCTGTCCTCGACGGCGCCTTGGACTACGCGATGTTGACCTGGTACCAGGTCGACGAAGTGACCTGGGCCCTCGGCCTCGTAAAACCGTGCAGTAACCTGAAGGCGATCGTCCTCAGGGACGAACTACCAGATGGGATCAGTGTTGTCCTCGAGCGCAGCGCCATATTGCAGCATCAGGGCGGAGTGCCGATCTTCCTGCAGAACGTCGCCCGCAACGGCCTGGATGTAAGCATGGCCGTGATGGGAACCGATGCGATTCTTCAGGGCGAGGGCGAGCTCTTCCGCGTGAACTTCAGCGCGCCCTGCGAGCTGCCCGAGATCTCGCTGGAGGTCAGAGGCGTGGGCAACCTGCCTCTGGACTTCGAACTCGAGGCGACGGAGATTCCTGCCCTGCCCACGGTCTACGCCATGGCCAGGAATTTCCCGAACCCCTTCAACCCGAAGACTTCAATCCGCTTCGACCTGCCTGAAGCGCAGGACGTTAAGCTGGTAGTCTACGACACAATGGGTCGCAGGATCGTCACACTGCTTAACGAATCAATGCAGCCCGGCTTCCACTCGGTGGACTGGATGGGCAAGGACGATCGCGGCAATGCGGTCGCCTCGGGCATCTACTTCTACCGTATCGAGGCCGGACCGCTCAGCCAGACCGAGCGGATGTTGTTATTGAAGTAGCATTTCCCCCGCGAGGAGTCTCGTCGGACTCCTCGCGGTTTCAGTTCAATGATGAATGTCGCAGCATTGAGCAATCCGGAAGTCTGATATCTAAGTCGGATGGCCCTGCTCAAGTAGCGGTCCATCTGGAGGAGCCCCACAGGGCTCCTCCAGATTTTTGTGCATTCGGCAGGGAGTGATATCTGCTATAATGAATCTCATGAAGATTCTCGCGACACTCTCACTCATCGTCTTTTTTATGGCGCCAGCTGCCGGCATACAATTGCGTTTCTGGCCCCCAAGCCAGCTTATTGATCTTTCGGAAAGTGGTTCGCTTTCGGTCATGCTGGACGATGTCATCGACCTGCGCACCGTCGAGTTGTGGGTCAGCTATAACGATTTAATTCTGCAGAGCTCCGGCGGCGGACCAGGCGGCCTCTTCGAGGACACCGGCTGCATGACATGGTGGGACCTGGAGGACATGGATCCCGGCTCCTGGCATGGCTTCGCCGTGATCCTAGACGCTTACTGCTGGGCCACAGGTCCCGGCGAGCTTTTTCACTGGGATTTCGTCGGCCTCGCCGAGGGGTACTCCCGCATTCAGGTGGATAACATCCGACTATTCGACGAGAACGGCGACCTCATCGAGGGCGTTACGCTCGCAGACACCTTCGTTTTCGTGGGAGGGGATATCACCTCCGTCCCAAGCGAGGACACCCAGTCGAGAAATTGGGGCATCCTCAAGTCTCTCTACTAGATCAGGCCCCCTTGCCCCCACAGAGCCCCCTTGCTAGCTTATCAGAGTTCCCGTTCCTGATATCCACTATCAACGCAGGATGGATGAAAATGGCTGACAAAACCGCGGACCTGGCAGGGCCCGGAATCGGAACCTACGAAGAGTTGGAGACGATGCTGCCCGCCGACTACGAGCCCCTTCTCACTCCAAAAGAGACCATGAAGGCTCTCTATGCTGTGAAACGTTACATCGAAGACGGACTCGACAAAGAGCTGAACCTCAGCCTGGTTCAGTGCCCCTTGATCATGGACAAGCATAGCGGTTTCAACGACTACCTCGACCGCGATGGTTCTCGTACGCCGGTCGAGTTTCCCGCCGGCCTCGGACTCGAAAAGCGTATCGAAACGCAGGTCGTTCAGGCCGTCACCAAGTGGAAGCGTTGGGCGCTGAAACAGTATGGCTGTGAAGTCGGTGAGGGAATCAACACCGACATGCGAGCCGTGCGCAAAGACTACTTCCTCGACCACGATCACAGTTCCTATGTCGACCAGTGGGATTGGGAGAAGGTCATCACTGCCGAGCAGAGAAACTTACCCTACCTGAAGGAAACCGTTCAGAAGATCTGGAAGGTTCTCACCGGCGCCGAGAAGCTGGCCCATCAGATGTATCCTCAGCTGAACAAGTACCCCATGCTCCCCGAGGAACTGGTATTCATCCACGCTGAAGACATCTTGGCCAAGTATCCCGACATGCCTCGCAAGCAGCGGGAAACGGCGATCATCAAGGAATACCCCGCGGTCTTCATCTATGGTATTGGCTACACACTCGACGACGGCTACCCCCACGAGATGCGGGCTGCCGACTACGACGATTGGATTTGCGAAACCACAAGCGAAGATGGTCGCCCCATGCACGGGCTCAACGGCGACATTCTGGTCTACAACCCGGTGAGCAAGCGTCGCCACGAGCTGACCAGCATGGGCGTTCGCGTGACCAAGGAAACACTGAAGATGCAGCTGGAAGCTACCGACCAGCTGGACTTCCTGAACATGCCCTATCACAAGATGATTATGAACGATGAGATTCCGCTGAGTATCGGCGGCGGTCTCGGACAGTCGCGCATCTATTCACTGCTGCTGAAGAAAGCGGCGCTGGGCGAAGTCAGCGTGACCATCTGGCCCAAGCAGCTTCATGATCTTTGCGAGAAGAAGAACATCCCGCTACTGAAATAGCTGCCGGCTGTTAGCGACTAGAGAAGAACCCTCCCCATGAGCGGGGAGGGTTCTTAGTTCTGGCCAGTTGCTAACGGCTAGTAGCAAACTAGTATCTCGCCTTCAACTGCCTCCAGTTGATATCTTCCGTCGACACTTCAGATTCATGGAAGGCCAGTTCAGCCACGCCTCCGCTGCTGCTGAAAACGATCTCCAGGCTGGTGACTCCACGGAATTCGCTAAGGTCGATGACCTGGCAGGAATTGTTGCCGACGTCACCGCCCGATCCGGCGCCCACAAATCCGTCGGGGCCGTTCATGCTGAAATCCAAAGTCTCCGCATCGATATCGATGATGACCAGATGCTCGAGATCCACAACGATATCAAAATCGAAGCGGATCACGCCGCCACCTGCTTCATCATCGGAATTGTCAACCAGGCCATCCCCATCGGAATCGTTGATGTTCTCGGCAATGATGAGCAGATTTTCTCGGGCGACACAATTTTCGCCGGGTTGACCCACCTCCCCACCCGCGCCGACACCTGGACCGCCGCAGGTTTCATTGGGCGTGCCCAAGTCGAAGTCGCCACCAGTGGGATTCGCGGAGTCGAACACAATGATGGAATGAGGGCCACCGCCCGTATTGGTACCCGAAACGATGAAGTGAGGGAAGGCGTCGCCCGCAGCCGTTCCGCCACCGGGCTCCTCTCCGGCAATGACCGTCCCAGCAAAGGGGCCCGAGAAATCCTCCACGTGGGCCAGAGCCTGAGAGACAAAGAATAGAAGCACGAGACTGATGATGATCTTGATCCTGAACAAGGTTCCTCCTCGACCCGTTTCGGCCTTCAGAATGGGAGTTCCCTTGAAGTATCGGATCGGCAGCCTTGCAACTAAAGAGATGCTCCTCGCCGCATCATTCGTCGGGTCTACATGAGAAATGACCGGAACCTTTGAGGTCTAAACTGCCGGAGCTAAGGATGCCTGGAGGGAATAGGATAGCACTGAAAAGCTTCTGCCCCGAAGAGATCCTCGGGGCAGCGTTCAGGCTGAATTTTCGATCCGGAGTTTCTATTTCCGCGTTCGCTTAACGAAGGCTTCGAGTTCGGGCAGTCCCCCCTGATAGACGAGATATCCGTCGTGAGGTTCACGGGGTGTCATGTCGCTGGAATTAGGCGTGGTCATGATGCGGGCGACTTCCAGGACGTCGCCGGTCTGGCCCAAGGCCCAACCCAACTTCATGTAAGCCACTTCCGGCAACATGTTCGCAAGAGGCATTACACCCATGCCCATCAGCTCGCGCCCCGTCTCGTACACGTACATCTGGGCATAGCCCCACAGGGTCTGCACCGTCATGAACACCGAAACACCAGCTTGGCTGGCTCTCAGGATGGCGGGGTAGACGTCACGGTTCACGTGCCCGAGCCCCGTGCCCGCAATGACGATGCCCTTGTAGCCCTTTTCGATGAGAGAATCGAAGATGTCGGCCTTCATTCCCGGGTAGTAGTAGACGATGGAAATCCTGTCGTCGAAAACCGGGGTGACCTTGAAATTCTGCATGGCCGCCGCGCGTGCTTCGGGAGAACGATTCTCCTCGCCCAAGGTGGTGAAGCTTCGCTTGCGATAGTTATCGCAAATAGGATGGAGTTCATCCCGACTGATCGTGGCGAGGGGGCGGTCGCTAAGAGTGCGAAAGGTGCTGCGATAGCTTGAGTGCATCTTGCGAACCCTTGTGCCTCGATGCAGCAGTCCGTACTGATCGCTTGTGGGTCCGAACATGCAGACCATGACCTCGGCGATC
>JACNKJ010000108.1 GCA_014382085.1 bacterium | reverse complement strand
GGCAAGAAGGGCAAGGCGGGTTTGATACGCATCGTGGACCAGCTGCCCGATGCCTTGGCCGCCAAGAAAGAACTGTATTTCGCCCAGCATCGTCACGGAAGTCGGCCCGTCATGGCCAACGGCTGTACCTTCGAGGAGTTCGTGGAATCGGAGATTGAAGTTTACTTTTCCATCACAGAATCCACGGTTATGCGCAAACCCATCTTCACCCTGTCGCCCCACGGTGGCGTTGATATCGAAACCCTGGGCGAAGACAAGATGAAGACCACTTGGGTGGATCCTTTCATCGGGCTCAAGAGTTTTGACATCACCAACGCCCTCAAGGACACCAACTGTCCCAAGCAATTCATCAGTCCTTTGGTGCAGTCGCTGCCCAAGCTTTGGGATCTCTATCAGAGCTACGGCCTGTCGACCATCGAGATCAATCCCCTGCGCATCAAGCGCGAAGGCGGAAAGTACGTGGCCATGGCCTGCGACATCAAGGCGGCCTTCGACCAGGACAACCCCGCCTGGAAACGCGCTGGCCTGCCCTCGGGCATCTTCCAGTCCGACATCACGCCTTTCGAATCGGAGATCAATCGCCTGCGCACCTATCAGGGGCAGAGCGACGTGCTCGAACTGAATCCCAAGGGTAGCATTCTTCCCTTCATGTTCGGTGGCGGCGCCAACAGTGCGGCCACCGAAACTCTGGGCGACCGGGCCATCTTCTCCTCGGATTTTGGCGGCAACCCGCCCTACGAGAAGATGTACCAGATCGCGCGCATCGCCTTTAAGCATCACATGGAAACGGCCAACACCATCCTGATCATCGGCGGCAAGGCCAACAACACCGACATCTACGTGACATTCCGCGGCATGTTCGACGCCTTGCGCGATCACATCGCCGAGAACGGCTGGAAACCCATCTACGTAGTGGTGGGGCGCGGTGGTCCGAATCTCGTGCAGGGCATGGCCTATGGGCGCGACATTCTCGACTCGCTCAAGCTTCCCTACAAGTTCTTCGGCTACGACACGTCCATGATCCTCACGCTTGAGTACGCGAAGAAGATCGACCAGTGGTGGGGTGCAGAAGGAATGGCCCAATACAACGAATCCTTAGCGGTCGGCGTCTAGGAGGAACCATGAGACAACTACAAACCAAACCCTTCCCCTATTTCGTCGGCATCTACTCGCTCGAGGAAATGGTGACCAAAGACTCCCGTGTCTGCGTGATCAACATCCAAGGCGGCGAGAGCCGCAAGGTCACACCCGTGTCTCACGAGTACTCGGGCGGAAATGTGGTGGCCGGTGTGCAGTATGGCCGCGAAGGCATCATGGAAACCGAGCTGGGCGAAATTCCCGTTTATCCCAGTGTCCGGGAAGTCATGAAAGCCGGGCACCACTTCGATGTCGGCGTCATCTACTTGCCTCCTGCCGCGGTGAGTCAGGCTGTGAGTGAACTCGTGAGTTTCAACCACGATCTCAAACGCATCATCATTGTCACCGAGAAGGTCTCCACGGCGGACTCACGCAACATTCGTTTCCTTTGCCAGGAAGCCGGCGTGGATGTGGTGGGCTGCAACTGCCTGGGCGTGGCCAATGCCTGGGATCACGTGCGCATCGGAGGAGCCCTCGGCGGCGACAAGCCCGAGGAAACCCTGCGCAAGGGATCGGTAGCCATCCACAGCAACAGCGGCAATTTTACCACGACCATCGGCGAGTACCTGCGTACGGCGGGTTTTGGAATTTCCACGGCCGTGAGTTCGGGCAAGGACGTCTACATTCACTTCGCCCTGCCTGAATTTCTCTACGCTGCGCAGAATGATCCGCGAACCAAAGCCGTGGCACTCTACGTTGAGCCCGGCGGTTACTACGAGAAAACCGCACTCGACTGGATAAGGCAGCGCAAGTTCGGATTCAACAAACCCATCGTGGTTTGCGTTACCGGACGTTGGAAGAAGGACATCAGCCGCTCCTGCGGGCACGCGGGTGCGCTGGCCGGTAGCGGTGACGATGCGGAAAGCAAGGAAGATTGGTTCGACAAGTACTTCGGCGTGCCGGTTTTCGATCCGGAGAATCCCAAGGTCAGCAAGCGTGGTGTGCGCGTGGAGTCGATCCAGGCATTTCCCCAGGCCATGCAGGCCGTCTACGACGAAATCGGCGAGGAGTTGGATTTCGAATCCAGCGGGGACTTGAACCTGAAGCTATGGCTTAGCGACAATTTCATGCCTCTGCCCGCCGAACTGGATCTTCCCATCATCACCCCATTGAGCCCTTACGACGAGCAGATGGAGTCTGTGAAGAAACAAGTGGGAGCTCATCCTCTTCGTCAGAACATGCGCAACGCTTCGGGCGCATCGCGCATGGAACCCAACACGCAGGTTTCCGAATTGCACGGCAAGTCGATTCTCCAACTCTCCAAGTTGACTTTGGAAGAGAACATATTCTTCACCTTGGCCAAGGTTCTACCGCCTGAGGAAGATACGAGAACGCTCAATCTGCTACTCAACTGCTTCTTGAAATTAGAAGAAGGTGAGATCGATCAGGTGCTGCGCGCACGTGAAATGGGCGCCATGCCCAACGCCTATCTGGCTTCGGTGTTGGCGGCGCAAGGCGCGCAGCCTAGGCTCCTGAAAGCCAAGGAGCATATGCGTTTCGTGATCGATCTCATTAGGAATCACAAGCTCGACGATCGCATGAAGCGTCTACCTGTCGATCTCGAAGATGAAATTCGCGAAGCGCTTTTTGAACAGGCTAAGGGCGAATTGGATGAGCAGACTCAATTCCTGCTCAAGGAAGTGAAGAAGAGCAAGAAGGATTGCCTGGCTCTACGAGTTTGCCAGTTCATCCTGGGCTTGGCTGAGCGGAATGAAATGCAGGTGCGCGATCTGCACGAATTCCTTTTGGCTTCCATGGCCGTGTGCATCTTCTGGCGCCCCATGGTGCGTAAACGTATCACCCGGCTGGTGCTCGAAGATTCATTGGAGTACCTGGCTATCATTTCCAAGCTTTTCGCTTGCGGGGTGGTGGATCCGGAAGGCAACGCCTACTGGAAGAAGCTCACGGGATCGGACATGGCGGGCCTTCGCATGAGCTTCAGTGAGAATGCCTTCCGCATTCTCTTTTCGCGCAAGCCTGGACTCGAGGAACTCGATGAGTTCAAGTACCTCATGGGTCTGACACTCACCAACGGACCGGGAACACTTTCGGCCAAGGGCGCCAAGGAAACCGTGAGTGCACGCAACCACATTTCCATGGCCTTCGTAGGTTTCCTGACAGGGACCGGGCTTGCGCATGGCGGCAACGGTTTCGAGGCCGTGGAATTCCTGCTGAAGAACTTCCAGGGATCCGGACTCAAAGATCCAGGCGATGCTAAACACGGCATCGATCTACGCGGTATGGCTGAGAAGGCTGCCTCGGAGTATGGCGAATTCAAGCGCGAGCAGAAGAGCCAGGGCGTCTTGCGGGTGAAACCCATTCCCTGCGTGAATCACCCTGTTTTCAAAGGTAACTCCGTGAACATCGATCCTCGCGAAGATTTTATTCGAAAGGAATTGGCCGATCGGAACATTTCCAATGTATTCCTGGATTTTTACCATCACCTCGTTCAGGAACTTCACGAGCAGGGCATCACGAAAAACGTCTTCTGCGTAAATATCGACGCGGTGTTGGCGGTGATTTCTCTGAAGTTGGTCTGGAGGGAAATGGGGTCGGGCAAGATGAGCGACGAGCAGATTCAGAATCTCGTTTTCACGCTCTTCCTCTTCGGACGCTCCATGGGCGTCGCCGCGGAGATTGCCGATCATCGGGACCGGGGAACCGACATGGATTGTCGCACGCCTCAGTCGCAGCTCTCGTTCGTACTGTAATAGAGAGAGGAGGGCGTGGGCCCTCCCCTCCAACTATTTCAGTAGCACGAGCTTCGCGTTCGTCGTGTGTAATCCCACACTTGCTTTGGCGAAGTAGATGCCGCTGGCGAGCTGGCGGCCTCTCTGGTCGCGGCCCTGCCATGTGAAGACGCGGCGTGTGCCGCCGGCCAGTTCGCCATCGAAAAGTGTGGCGAGCCTGCGGCCCTGGAGGTCGAAGATCTCGAGCTTCGCGGGCACTTTTCCAACACCGGTAGGTGCCGCAAGGGTCAGGTTCGTGGTCGGGTTGAAGGGATTTGGATAGGGGTGCAGTAAAATGTTCACGGCACTCGGCGCTTCGTCTGTTCCCGTGCTCGCCCAGTCGTAAGCGACTTCTTCATAGTTTAGATCGGCGCTAGTTAGACTTGTATTGCTGGCCCGCACCTGTACGAATCGGAAGTTGCCGGGGTGGGGCACCTCCATGTTGGCGCTGCCGGGAATCCAGGCGTCCCATTCCACGAATTTGAGTTCGTCAGCCCAGGACAATCCCTCGCCGCTACCCGGCGGATCCATTTGCGCACGAATATCGAAGTAGGCCGCGTTGCCGGGAGTCTCGAGATTGCGCCAGCCCTTGGACCAGTCGAAGTTGCCCGACCAGGGCGCGCCAAGTTCGGTGCTGGTGATGTAGTTCTGATAGTTATCGTTTCGGCCCTGATAGAAGCGTAGCAGAATCTTGCATTCGCCCGCGCTCTCTCCGCGCATGAGGCCGAGGAAGCTGTGCTCCTTTTCCGAATCGCAGCGCAGGTATTTTTCCAGGTCGCTTCCCACGTTGATGTCGTCGCCCGAATCTCGCCTCAGGGCCAGGGATCTCTGGCCCGCATAGGCCTGGCTGTCGTCGATCCACTCATCGTCGCTATTGGTGTGCCAGAAGGTGGCGCCGTCGTCTTCGAATCCGCCGTGCCAGGCGAGCTCGCGTCCGAAGCGAATTTCCCAATCGCCCAGACCCTCACCGCTAAGCGCGACGATCTTCGAAAGGCTGCCCTGCCCCGCCAGTTCGAAGGGTGCGCTCATGGCCACGCCGTCTTCTTCCACAAAGCTCAGCATGCCTGAAGATTCGTTCACGTATTCCTGCGCCTCGGTGGGATCCACGAAGACCCGCGCATAGTCATCGTCGGGGAAGGTGGCCACAAGAGCACCCATGGGACGGGAGTAGTCGGCCATAAGATCCATGATCTCGCGTCCCAACCTTCCCGTAGCCGGCTGGGTGATGTAGTCGTCGATCCAGGCGGGCGTGAAGGTGTAGCCTTGAATGCCCTGCTTGTCGATCTCAAGGGTGAGCACGAGGGTGGGCATAGTCTCGGGGTAGTAGAGATCGAAAATGAAGTTGCCCAGGCTGTGCGCGATGAGCTTGCCCTCGTAAGCTTCGAAACCCTGTAGCACATGCGGATGATGATTAATGTGCACATGGGCACCGAGGTCCAGGCTCATTTGCCTGAGCTCACGCTCACCCGGTGTAGGCTCGTTGCGGAAATGCAAATCGGGATCATTCAAATGTGGATGCTGTGCCTCGATCAGGGCCGGCAAGTCGGCCGCACCGCCGAAGGCGTCCGGCGGAGGGGCGGTTTCATACTCATCGCCGCTGTGAGTTTGCATGATCACCACGTCGGCCAGAGGCAGGGTGTCCTCGATGGACTTTTCCAAATTCTTGGGCAGGAAGTAGGCGAAACCCGACTTACTGGCGCCCGCATCCAGGAAAGGCTGATAGTTCCATTTCCGCCCCGTGCGGTTGCTCGATCCGAGGAAGGCCATGCGAACGCCGCGCTCGGTCCAGTAGGTGGGCAGGTTGGCGAAATAGTCGTTCACGCCCGCGCCCGAGTAGCGAATCTCGTGCTGGTCGAGAAGCTGCATGGTCTGCAGCATGCCGGCCGTGCCGTAGTCCACAATGTGGTTGTTGCCCAGAGAGACGATATCGATTCCCGCATTGGCCACGCCCACGATGTTTTCGCGCCGCGCGCGAAAGACCACGCTCTTGGTGGGGTGGGGCGAACCTTGATCCGTGAAGGGCACTTCCAGGTTGGCGTAGCTCACATCGGCCGCATCGCCCAGCAGGGAATAGGTGGGCTCGAAAATGGCATCCACACCATAGGTGTCGATAATGCCACCGTTGTTCTCATAGGCCCGCCCGATCATGATGTCGCCCACAAAATTGATGGTGAAGGCGCCCGGACTCTCACCTTCTTCCACGGCCACCTGGCAGGTGTCGCTGCCCACGTGGGCGTCTTCATCGACGACCAAAACGGATACGGTGAAATCGTAATCGGCCTCAACGATGAAATCGTGGGACGGGTTCTGGTCGGCGCTTGAAGTGCTGTCACCGAAGTCCCAGTGGAAGTCATGGGATTCGGAATCCGGGTCGATCACGTCGGCGTAGAACTGAACACTGGCGCGGAAGCGATCGCCGCCCAGCCGCTTCATGGCCGTGACCGTGTAGCTGGCCGAGACCGAGGGCGCTTGGGGCAAGTCCTCGGTCACGTCGCGTATGCCGTCGAAGACCACGGCGGATCCGCCGCCGCTGTCCTTGTCATTCACGTAGATCAGCGAGGTGATTTCCGGCAGATAGCCGTAGGTGGCCATCCAGTCTTCACCGACGGGAAGCAGGTAAGGGAACCACTCGTACTCGGGGAAATCACCCTGATAGACCGTCCACCATTTGGGATCTTCGGGAAGCTGACTGCCGGCGAATGAATAGAGGAGCTCATTGACGCCATCGCTCACGCCGAAGCCGATCATCTCGCCGGAGGTGTGGGGCGGATCCTGATCTTCCACATAGACCGCTACTTCCCAGACCGTGTCTTCGTCGATGAGCCCCGCGGCCATAGATTGGGTTTTCCAGGTATTCCCGTAGAGGCGCAGAGAGTAGTCGCTGCCTTGCCAGGTGTCCGATGTGATCAACGACCAGTCGCCCGGATCCTGATCCTGGTCGGGATAGCTGGCGAGAACGACTTCGCCGTCCTCGAAATCCTCGATAACCGTATCGCGAGGATCCGTGGCGAAAATGAGCGTGGGGATGAGGCACAAGGCCGCTGCGATGCGAAGCACTCGCATAATTCTCCTTGAAGGGTGGGGCCCGAGATTTCCGAAGGACAATCATACCATGAATCGGATCTTAAAGCCCTCTGAGCTTTACTCGAAAAAACTCAAAATCTAAGCCCAAGTTGTGAGCCAGCTTACATTCTATTAATGCGATTTATGGCAGAATAATCATCATTGAATTGCTTGGGATTGACGACGTTGATAACGTTTTACCCCATCACCACTTTAGTCCAAGGAGATCTCATGAACAGCAAAGCGATGATTTTCCTGGTTTTAGGGCTCTTGGCCCTACCCCTGGCCGCTTTTGCCGCCGGGACCAACGAACTGCCTTCCG
>JACNKJ010000020.1 GCA_014382085.1 bacterium | reverse complement strand
GGAATGCTCAGCCCATGGATCGCGGCAAGCGGAAATGGACGCCAGTGGCTCGACGGGCGCAATGAAGATGCGCGCAGCGTGGAACCCTTCACTCTTCTCGATGCGGGTCTCAGCATTCAGTTGCCCGGCTTCGAATACTTGAAGGGGCTGAATCTGAATCTGCGCGTGAACAATGTGCTGGACATCGAGTACGAAAGCTCCGGCTACATTGAATTCGACGATGGTGATCCTCGATGGTTCGTGGGAGCACCCCGAAACTGGTACGCAGGACTGAGTGTGGATCTCTGATGCTACTGAGCAAAGGCAAAAAAACAGGCCTCGTCATGTTGGATGGAGACGCACCTTCCAACAGCCTACAAAACGCCTGGCTGGATGAATGCGACCTCTTTATCTGCGCGGACGGCGCCGCCAATCGCGAGTACCCTCGCCTGCCCGATGCGGTGATCGGCGACTTGGATTCCCTGGTCAATGCTCCCGAGGGCGTGCCGATTCATCGCATGGACGATTCCAATCGCACCGACGGTGAAAAATGCGTGCTCTATCTGAGCCGGGAGCAATGCGATCGCATCGTACTGCTGGGCGGAACGGGCGGAAGGCAGGATCATCACTTGGTAAACCTGGCCTTGCCCATGTCTCGGCCTGAGGAAGTCATGCTGGCCGGGGAAGATTTTTCGGCGGTGGCTGTTTGGGGAAGACAGAGTTTCAAGATTCCACCCGGTCGAGGTCTCTCCGTTTTCCCGCTCTATGGAAGCGCTCAGGGCGTAAGCCTACGAGGTGTGCAATTCCCCTTGGAGTGCGCGGATCTTGCCTTCACCCGTGGGCTCACCGCCTCGAATCGAAGCGTGGAATCTTCCGTGGAAATTGAAGTTCTCAGGGGTCGCTTGCTGCTTATCGTCGAACGGAGAGAAGGCGACCCCCTTTGGCAGGACGCCACGTGACGCCCGCCGCCTTAGCCGTTTATGCGGCCTTTCTCATATACGCGGTCCTTCGCCTTTTCCGAAAAGGCGACAAGGGTGAAACTGACTATCTCATTGCGGGGCGCAGCCTGACCCTGCCGGCCTTCGTGGCCACCACCGTTTCCAGTTGGTACGGAGGTATTCTGGGAGTCGGCGAATACAGTTACACCTACGGCCTTTCCAATTGGTTGGTCTTCGGCGTCCCTTACTACCTCTACGCGCTGATCTTCGCTCTCTTTCTCGCCAAGCGCGCGCGGCGCAGCCGAATGCTTACACTGCCCGACCAGTTGCGTGAACGATACGGCGGTGGTGTCTCCATCCTGGGTGCTTCGGCGCTCTTCCTCATGACCGCCCCCGCAGCCTATGTCCTAGCCTTGGGAACACTGCTGGTGCATCTAACAGGGCTTCCGCTATTGCCCATCCTACTTGTCGGTACGGCTTTTTCCCTGGCCTATGTGTATCGCGGCGGACTGTCCAGCGTGGTCTTTACCGACAAGATTCAGTTCATCCTCATGTTCCTGGGCTTTCTCATTCTTCTTCCCACGGCTGCCTTCAAGCTCGGAGGATTCGACTGGCTTCGCGCCAACCTGCCCGCCGAACACTTGAGCTGGAACGGCGGCCTGCCCTGGCAAGCCGTGGCCGTCTGGTACGTGATCGCCGCGGCAACCCTGGTGGAACCCGCATTTTATCAACGTTGCTACGCGGCCAAGAGTGAAAGAACGGCGCGTCGTGGACTTCTCGTATCCATACTCTTTTGGATCTTCTTCGACTTCATGACCACCTTTTCCGGGCTCTACGCACGCGCCGCCTTGCCGGGCTTGGCCGAGGCAGGCGGCCTGGGCGCGCAAGCCAGCTATCCTGCTCTGGCCCATAGCGTGCTGCCTCCTGTGGCGGCCAGCCTTTTCATGGTTGGACTCTTGGCCACCATCATGAGCACCATCGACAGCTACGGATTTCTAGCGGCCGTGACCTTTGGACGCGACATTCTATGGCGCCTGAGAGGCAGTCACGGCGACTCCACACAGTACAGTCGTCTCGGACTTGTCGTCACGGGATTCGCCAGCGCAGGCCTAGCCCTTTGGCGCGAATCCATCGTCGGCCTTTGGCACGACTTGGGAAGCGTAGGCACGCCGATCTTGCTTTTGCCGCTGGTATTTAGTTTCGGTCGACGCAAGATCGCGCCGCCTTGGATTTTCGCAGCTATGATCGGCGGAGGCGGAGTGGCCGCACTCTGGATCATCTTCGATCAAATGGGGATGGCTTATCCCTGGGGAATCGAACCCATCTTTCCCGGTCTTTTGTTAAGCGGAATCTTCTGTCTGATCGGATGGCTCAGGGCGTCGCGTTACTAAAACTGATGCCTGCTTTCCATTGGGCCGGATCGCGCCAAAATTCCAAACTTTCGGCGAGGAAATCCAGCGCCGCCACGCGCGTGGCCTCAATCACGGGATGCGGCTGATCGCTTTCCGGTAACCAGCGTGGACCGCTACGGTACATATGCGTCCAGGATCCACTGAAGCGACTTTGACCCTGAGTAACAAATCGCGTGATCTCCACGCCGCTGGGCGCTTCGCGCACGATGAACTCCAGTTCCAGATCACAGGATCGATAACCCTCCCCCACGCCCAGGCTGCGCAGATGCATGGACTTCACCTTTATGCCCACAAAGAGATGCGGATCTCCCGGCCAGCCTCGCAGGGCGAAACCAAATGTCTCCAAGGTTTTGCTGAGCGATTCATGCATACGATCCTGCATTTCGTAGGAATCGGGAATAGGCAGGTACCAGTCTCCACCCAACTCCTTTTCCTGGAAATGCCAGACCACTGAACTACCGCGTCCCAGCCGACTGCTTTCTTGAAGCTGAACTCCATCCAGGCGCAAATGGGGAAGAGTGGTCGCATGTTCACGATACTCCAAACGCAAAAGCGCACCATCCCCAATAGGATTGCGCGCATGTTGCGGCGCACATGCCAGCAGAAGCGGCAGCGCGATCAGGAAAATGATTCGCCGAAGTTGTTTCATTTCATCGATGGTCTCACCAAGTGGCCCTTAAGGGACTTGCTCCCGCGGCCCAATTGCCCTTCACACAGTTCTTGCCATTATCGAAGGCTAGGTAGCTGTACTTGCCGTAGTGGGGTACTTTCCGCGCGATGATGCCCACCTGCTTGGCCTCGGAAGCCAACACAGCCATGAGGCCACGGTCCGCACCGCGCTTCTGCGAGTATACCACGCTTCCTGTGGTCGGCTCCAGCCGCTGTCCATGGAAGACCGTGAAGAATGGAGTGACCTGAAGGGCACTGGGTGTTTCCATGAAAGACGGAGGAGATTTACCGAGCCAGATCAGGGTGCGGGCCGCTTCGCGTACTGAAGCCTGGTCAGCAGGAATGAACTCCGGCTCACCTTCCACCCAATTGGATGCGAACGCGCGGAAGGCCTCTTCCAGTTCGGCATCCATACCGGGCTGCAAAATGAAGAGTGGCGCGTCATCACTAAGGATAAGGCTCAGTGTCGCCTCCATCTCCTCCTCATGCAGGCGACGAAACACGTGGAAATCCGGATCCACTTCCAAATGACCCGGGAAATTCTGTTTGGGAAGCTCAAAGCGTTTCTCTGGGAGATCCAAGGTCAACATCTGAATGTCGCAACGCATGCAGGAATCGTGAAGGTGCTGAATATTGACCGGCACATCGAGATTCCAGACACCACCTTCCTGGCGCAGGGTAAAGGCCACCTTGTCGCCAAGATCTTCGATGTTTTCCAGGTATAGCATCGGTGCGCCCGCTCGATTCACCCACTCGTTCTGTAGTGTCCCGAGAGCGCCCTCGGCCAGTCCCGATTCGATTTCCGCGGCACGGAAGAAGTCGGACCAAACAGCTTCGCTCCATTGCTTTTCATCGATGACGCGACGGAGCGAGGCTCGGAAGGCATCGCGTCCTATCTTTTCCTCGAGCATATGGAAAACGAACATGGATTTACCATACCCCACCGCACGGGTGGCCGCGTTATGGCGCGAAACGAATTCGGTGAGTGGGAAGTCCTTGCCTTCTTCTGAGGTGTAGCGGGTGTAATCCTTCAGCGTGTTTTTCCGATACTGCGTCGCTTCCTGTGGGTTTTCCCGCTCTTTGTAGAGGTAGTCGGCAGTGTAAACCGTCAGGCCTTCGCACCAGTTGCCGCCCTCGCCCACGAAAACCGAGTTCCCCCACCAGTTGTGCGCGATCTCGTGACCCAAACTGGTTTTCACGATGAAGGGCAGACGCACCACCTGCTGGCCCAGCAGGGTCCAGCCAGGCATGCCGTATCCCGTGGGAAAAAAGTTTTCGACAATGGCGAACTTGGCGAAGGGGTAAGGTGAAAGGAAGGATTCATAGAGCTCGAGATAGGCGGCGGTTTCATGCAAATAGGTGTCGACGAGGGTGGAATCTTCAGGGAAGAAGTAGGTCTCGATGAGGGTTTCGCCCAGCATGAGGCTGTCCACGCGCCAGCGATTAGCGGCGAGATTCAGGCCGTCGGTAATGTGGGGCGCGTTCCATACTGTGCTGGTCCATCCGCTTTCGGTGCTTTCGGATATTCGCTTGCCCTGGGTGAGGCTGGTCCAGCCTTCAGGCAGTCGCGTGGTCACGCGATGTGAATAGAGACCACCATCCACATAGGGATACCAGCCCTGCCCGCCGGACAGAAAGATGCCCTCTTCTCCTACGGTTGCGTTGATCTCCGCGCCGACATTTTCACGGCCGAAGACCATGCCGCTGGCATCCTGAAATGCTTCGCCGCTCCATTTCAGTATGACGGTATCCGCAGGCTTGGGCAGCTCGAGATGCCAAAGCTGTGTGCTCCCCGATTCGTCATCCTCTTCGAGGCGAGTTAATGCGCCCTCCGCCTCCGGAGTGAAATCTCCGTATAGGTAGAAATCGAACTCACCGACTTCAGTTGAGAAAGTGAGAGTATCCGTTCCGCTCAGCTGATGGGTGGCTGGATCCATTTTCAGATCCATGGCATGGCTCAGTAAGTGTCCCGTCTCGGCAGGAACCATGGTCGGCAAGGCGAGAAGGATTGCGCATAGGGCAAGTGCGAACTTCATGAAAGCCTCCGGATTCAGGTCTACCCTATGCTAACCAAGCCGGAGAGACGTTCCAAGCAGGATTCATGGCCGCGATGAAAAGGTTCTCAGCAAATTCCCTATTGAGAATCAATCCGCCTGACAGTTCTGGAACTCCAAATAACTCGAACCTGCCTGGAACCTGCGCAGTTACTGGCGGATCGCACCCATACTTATTGGATATTCGGATAGCTTTTGCTACAATCCCACCGCTTCTATTGATACATCATCATTTGCTCTGATTCGGACGCTGTCCCTATTGGCTTCTCAGCGTCGCACATGAGGGGCGAAACGGGAGGTCATTATGAGAATCGGAGCTCTGTCCCTCTTAATCCTATGCCTACTTCTGCCCGCATTCGCCCTCGCCAATTATCTGGGAGACGTAGAGACCAGCCATGGCAAGCAGGCCTGGATCGCCTATGTAGAGCACATAGACATCACTTTCAGCTACAAGGTTGATGATGCCGCCGGCGCTCGGATCATGGTTCTGCCCTACACTAATGGCATGTCTACTCCCCATCTGGGATGGTCGGGTTCGCCTCTTTACGCGCAGGGCGAGGGCCTGGGCTCGAGTTGGTGTTCGGTCTGGTCTGGCGATGTCGTTGTGGATCAGATTCAAATCACCTTGTGGACCGAGGATTGGAGCGAACAACTTCTCGAACTGTTCATTCCTGTGGAATACAACTTCAGCGCCAAAGGCATTAGCGATCTGACCTTCAGTCACAGTTCGCCATCATGGATTCAGTACGGGGAGTTTCTCTACATCGATCACGGCTTCACCACCGATGAGCCAGGATTACTTTTTGCGCGGCCCTTCTATCAAGGCGCACTCGTCCCCGACTACAGCGCCACCGGTGGCCCAGAAATCACTCCGCCCTTCGAGACTGTTTCACATCACTTCACAATTAATAGTGGCCCCTCTCCGGTGGACGCCATCCGCTTCCAGTTCATGAGTCTGGATCAGACGGAAATTCTCTGGGAAGCCTATGTGCCCGTGAAATACCAATGGGATGCACAGGGCCTCAGCAATTTCAGCTTTGATTGGGATCCACCACAGTATCTGTCCTACGAACAACGGATCACCTGCGATTTCGATTACAGCACCGACGATCCGGATGGCGTGCGTGTCTGGGCCTATGGAGCTTTCGATGACGAGGTGATAATATCGAATTATTACGGCCAGGGCAGCGCTGTTCTCCCCGCCCCTTCCGGTTCGGGTGATCGCTTTTTCGGCTACAATGGTGATCAGGATATCAATCAGATTGGCTTCGTCATGACCGACGAAGAGCAAACGGAAACCTATCTAGAGGTCTTCGTCCCCTTCGACGCGGCTTTTCGCGAGAATGTAGTTAACCAGGTTACTTTCAGTCCGGGTGCACCGGCGATTCTCGACATACCCGAAGTTGTGTGGACTTCTTATTCCTATGTCGCCACCGGAACCGATTCCTTCCGCATCTTGAACTATGGCTACTCGAATGGCGAGTGGGCCGACACGTGGACAGGCGTTGGGGATCACGTCTATCCTCCCTCAGGAATTGGCGCCAACGACTTCTACTATGAGGGTCCCCCCATTCTCATCGACCAAGTTCGCTTCAATATGCAGACCGATAGAAACAGGGAGACGATTGGAAACTCCTGGTATCCAACGCTTCACATTTTCGGCACAAGCGCTGTTGCAACAACAACACCTGAAGAGACTCCCAGTGTGGCGACGCAGCTCTTGCCAAACTTCCCCAACCCCTTCAATCCAAAGACGAATCTCAGATTCACCATGAGCGAGGCTGGCAAGGTTCAGCTGGGAATCTACGATATACAGGGGCGCCTGCTGCGCGTGTTGATCGATCAGAGTGTTGCGGCCGGACTTCACCAAGTCGAATGGGATGGCCATGATGCCGAGGGAGTGAAGGTGTCCAGCGGCATTTACTTCTCCAAGCTACTTACGAAAGACGATGTTCAGACGAGCAAGTTGGTGCTCGTCAAGTAGTCGGACCACTCAGCCTTGCAGAACCCTGCCCGGCACAAGCCGGGCGGGGTTTACTTATTTGCTATCTATTTCGGACAAAACGGTTATAATTTCGCCGGCCCAATCAAAATGAGTTCACATAATCCGGCCGCCGCCCCTGCTCTGTTTCGCGCCGCGCTGGATAAAGCTAGCGAGGTCGAAATGAGAATCCCCGTTCTAACATCAGCTCTCTTAATGCTCTTTGCC
>JACNKJ010000042.1 GCA_014382085.1 bacterium | reverse complement strand
GCAATTGGTTGAGGATCTGCGTTTCCTCGATGGACTCGGCCTCTTCCTTAGCACAGGCGCGCGAGCCAGGCGGGTGGGTGGGGGCATTGAGCTGGTGTTTGACCTGGAAGAGCGCAGCCGCGCTTCCAACGAGTACATCTATCCCATGCTGGATTTCGACGAGGAGCTGCGCTGGCGGGCGGGTCTAGCCTATCGCAATCGCAATCTGAATGGTAACCGTGACGAGCTTCGCATGGCGGGCACCCAGGGCTGGGAGGACAGCATCCGATTTAGCCTGCTCCGGCCTTGGGTCGGCGGACTACCTCTGGAGCATTTCTTCAGTTACAGCTACAAGGAACTGGATGTGGACGATGTGGACTATTTCCGCCAAAACGGTGGAGGAGCGTCCATTCTCTTTCCGCTCAATCGACGGCGTCCGAGATTGCACCGCTTCCTCCTGGGCGCAAATGTTTCCTGGCGCCTTCAGCGTGAAGAGGCAGGCAGTTGGGAAGAACAGTTCGTGGGGCTCTCCCTGGGATACTTCCACGACGGCCGCGATAGCTACATCCGTCCCCGCAGTGGCGAGCGCTTCGGAATCAGGGTGGACCTGTATCAACCCAGCTTGGGAAGCACACATTCTTTGCGACGGTGGACCGTCTCCGCATCCCGCTACAAGTCGCTAAGTGGCTGGGGTGTCCTGGCGGGGAACATCCAATTGGGATTTCAGGAAGGTGAACTCTACCACCGCATGGTCTGGTCCCTGGGCGGATTCAATCGGGTGCGCGGCTGGGATTCGGGTTTCTACAACGGCTGGGAAGGCCACGATGAGCCCGGCGGCGCACAGGGGCGCAATCGAGCCTTGTTCCAGATGGAATGGCGGGGCACGCTCTTCGGCCAGCAGCGCTGGCAACTCACGCGAGGGTGGGTGCCGGATTTCGAGGGGGAAATTCTGCTCTTCCTGGACGGTGGGATGCTCTGGCGCAATGGCCTACCCTGGGAAGAAGGCATCGCCGGGGATCGGGCTTTGGGCTTCGGTGGGGGTATCCGAATCTACTCGCCCCTAGGTGATGTTCTCCGTTTGGAACTGGGAGTCAATCCCGAGGGCGGCATGGAAGTGCACCTGGGAAACGTCATTCCATTCTGATCGGGTGATTTCGCGCAAAGCCGCAAATACCGATTGTTGTCCAACTCTTTTATTTTCCATTACTTTCGAATTTTTAGCCCAAATCCGCTGGGGGAATTGCCCCAGCGTGCAACAGGCCCCGTGCCCGAGTTTGGGCTGCGGGGCCTTCTTTTGTTCATTTTCCCATAGTATGCCGTGAAATGGAAATACTACACCGCATAACCCATTGATATTAAGAACTTAATAACCACAATGTGAAGCTTGAAGTGCCCAAGTCTCTTAGGGTATCATAGTGACTCGTGAGGGATCTGTCCGGGAATGCGCCCTGCGCTAGTACTGGCAGAGATCGAAACCTTAGGAGTTCCTGATGAAAACGACCCTGAACCACCGACTGACCCTGATCATCGCCGCTCTCATGCTGCTTTCGACCATGGCTCTGGCGGAGACGGGCATCATGGAACTCAACTTCGCGGGCACCAGCCACGCGACCATCCTGACCTCCAACTACATTCTCGAGAATTACGTGAGTCGCTCGGGCGACGAGGCCTACCTCGAACTGCCCGGCATGCCCGCCGTGGAATTGATCGTACCCACGTCGGCGGGAGGCGCGGGTCCCGAGTATCGCTACATTCCCCACATGAGCGAAGCGGTGCTTGAAGCCTTGAACACGGTGAGCTTCCCCCGTCCCGTCGAGGAGATCGAAATTGTTCTCCTGCCTTATCCGCGGAAATCCCTGCCCGTCAGCTCGGCCCTCGGACGTCGTATCTTTCTGAGCCCCGCGCCCGTGTCGACTCCTTACGAAGTTACCGCCTACACCGTCACCCATGAATTGGGCCACATCTTCCAGTACGAACGCATGCCCGATACCAGCGTGGATCTTTGGGATCGCTACAAGGAGCTGCGCGGAATCGGCAACAGCAACATCTATCATGAAGACGCCGCCCACGCCGATCGCCCCCACGAAATTTTCGCCGAAGATTTCCGTTACCTCTTCGGCGGCGAGATGGCCAATTACGCCGGCAATATCGAGAATCACAATCTGGTCACTCCCGATCAGGTCGAGGGTCTCGCCGAATTCATGCTCGGTCTCGATAAGGCGGCCTCGGCTCCTTCCATGATCCAGGCTAGCTGCTTCCCCAATCCCTTCAATCCTCGCACCGAACTACGTGTGGACGCCGACATCTCCCTGCTGGGTCAGGATATCTCCATCCAGGTTTTTGATGCCCAGGGCCGCCGCGTACGCGACGTCTACCGCGGGCAGCTTTTCAGCAACACGCTTCGTTTCGACTTCGATGGTCGTGACGATGCCGGCCGTGAGCTTCCCTCCGGAGTCTACTTCTCCAGCGTTCGTCTCGCTCAGGACCGCCAGACCACGAAGATGATCCTGCTGCAGTAATCTACGCCGGAGACGGGGATCCCCAATCCCTCGCTCCGCTTCGAAGTCGCTCAGGATTGTGATTCCCATCTCCAGCGAAGCACCTTCCGGACAATAACCTCCATTTGTCTGATCGCAGTTGTCGTTGCGGCTACCGTTTCAAGGCCGTATTCTAGTGCCAGCGACTCAAGGAGATTTAGATGCCCCGTGAAATCATTCTCGCTCGCAGTGCCGGACAGTGCTTTGGTGTCAAACGCGCTTTCAATATCGCCATGGAAGCGGCGGCCAGCGAAGATCCCGTGGTCATGTTGGGCGACATCGTGCACAACGAGCATGTTGTTCAGCGCATCGACAGTGCGGGGGTGAAAGTGGTGGAAGATCTGGACGGGTCGGGGCAGCAGGGCGCTCTGTTGGTTCGCGCTCATGGCGCAGCGCCGGAAGTCTATCGCAAGGCGGAAGAGGCCGGGCTCAAACTATTGGATGCCACCTGCCCACTCGTGCACGAGATCCATCAGGTGGCTCGTGAAATGGCGGCGGAAGGTTATCGCCTAATTGTAATTGGCGACCATGGCCACGATGAAGTGATCGGCATCGCGGGGCAGGTTGAAGACGCCATCATTCTCGCCGGACCTGAAGAAGTGCAAGAGCGCTTGCCCAAGCGGCTTCGCAAAGTGGGCGTGGTGGTGCAGTCCACGCAGAACATGGAAAACGTGCAGCGCATTCTCGCTGAGCTGGTTCCACGCGTGCGTGAACTTCGCTACGTGGACACTATCTGCGGTCCCACCAAAACTCATCAGCGCGACATCCGCACGCTACCCAGCGAGGTCGATGTAATGGTCATTGTGGGATCCTTCACCAGCGCCAATACCTGCCGTCTCACGGAGATATCCCTGGAGAAAAATCCCAGAAGTTATCAAGTGGAGGACGCCAGCGGTCTTGCCGGAGAATGGTTTGTCGATTCCATAACGATCGGCGTGACCGCCGGAGCCTCCACACCGGACTGGATCATTGATGAGGTTATGGAGGCCCTGGAAAAGCTTCCCGACTAGGTCCCCCATTGGGTCTTCCTCGTGCTTTCCCAGTGTTCCGCATCGCTTCAAGTATGCTGCGAATGCAAGGGCTTCCTCAGACCGCTCACAAAGTGCAGGGATCGAAGGAATTGCGGTTCTTCCATCCAAGAGCTAGGACCCTCTGGAGCCCGTAGTCTCACTATGGTATAATTGAGAAGCCGAGGATCCTTCGGGCGGGGTCTCGGTTTCTCGAGTGCCCGCCGCATTACCTCACAGACATACGGGATGGAAAAATGGGACGCGCTTTAGCACTGCTTTGCACGAGTCTTTTCCTTATGGCATCAACAGCTCTCTCCGTGGAAATTCCTCAGGATCGCAATGACCTGCCCATGTGGGAGGAGGCCGTTTTCGAAGGCTTCCCCGTGCGGATCCTGCTCGATTCTCCAGGCGAATTGAGAGCGCTACTTGAGCTTGTGCCCATCGCATCCTTTCAGCGTGATCAGTTCACTCCTCAACAGAAAGATCCTTTCACCGTTCAGTGGGTTTTCGAACCGCGGATCACGCAGGCGGAAGCCCAGGCTCTCGAGGAGGCCGGAGTTAGTTTCGAGCGTATTAGCGACCTCGAACAGCGAGTGCGCCGTGAAATCGAACTGAAGTGGTCCGAGCAGGCGGCCCTTGGTGGAGAGGACTTCACACGTGGCGAGCGGGGCGTCTATCACACGCATTCACAGATGGGACAGATTCTCGCGGACGCAGAGGCGGATCATCCCGCTATCGCTGTGAGGGGGAACATTGGCTCATCGGTGCAGGGCCGCGAGCTCTGGACTTTGAAAATCAGCGACAATGTGGGCGTGGAAGAATCCGAACCCGAGATTCGGATTTCCGCCAACATGCATGGCAATGAGAAAATCGCCATGGAAATGTCCATCTATCTCATCGAATACCTTACCAATAATTACGGCCAGCCCGGCTATGAAGACGTGACGAACATCGTGGACAACTATGAGGTTCACTTCCTGCCGCTTCACAATCCCGATGGACATGTGGCGAATGATCGGGAAAACGCCAACGGCGTCGATCTGAATCGAAACTTCCCCGTGCCCGACGGCTCCATTGGCGACGACAATACATGGACCGAAGAAGTTGAAACCATCCACTACAAGAACTGGTGTTTCGGACAGAACTTCGTCATCGCGCAGGATGGCCACAGCGGCGCCGTCGTGGTGAACTATCCCTGGGACTACACCTATGAGCTTTGCCCCGACAATGACGCCTTCATCCTGCTATCCGAAGAATACAGCTACTACAACTCGCCCATGTGGAACGGCAGTTTCTACCATGGCATCACCAACGGCGCGCAGTGGTACGTGACCGAAGGCAGTATTCAGGACTGGGCTTATCATGAAACCGGCAGCATGCACGTGATCTTGGAGTTCAGCGATAGTTACGCCCCGTCGGCGAGTCAGCTCGACGGCTACTGGGACGACAATCGCGAAAGCTTCATGCACTGGATGAAGGCCGCACGTTACGGCGTTAACGGAATCGTGACAGCCTCGGACACGGGCAATCCTCTCTATGCGACGGTGACAGTGGTGGGAAACGACAAGCCGGTCTACACCGATCCGGATTTCGGTGACTACTACAAGCTCCTGGATACGGGAAGCTATGACATCAGCTACTCGGCCTCAGGCTACATCACTCACACCGAGTACGGCGTTTCAACGACCTGGGGCACACCCACGGTACGCAATGTTCAATTAGCGCCCGAAGCCACAGGCAGCGTCATGGGCCACGTACATGAAGTGGGCGGTGTGATTCCCCTGGACGCCACCATCGAGGTGCGCAGTTATCCGGCCGACATCTACGTGACCAGCGCATACAGCGATGCTGGCAACGACGGATTCTACGAAATCGATCTGATCTACGGCGATTATACCTTCTACGTGAGCGCACCGGATCACCTGCCCGTGAATCGCCAGATCACTGTGGATTCGCCCGGGCAGACGCAAGAATTCCTGCTGCCGTTCTCCGAGACCATCGCACTCGTTCAGGACGATTTCGAAAGTGGTACGGGTCTCTGGACCGGCGATTGGGCCTTGAGTAGCGACGAGTATCACAGCCCATCGCATTCCATGACCGACAGCCCCACGGGCGATAGCGGCCACAACCAGGAAAAGCCCTGCGAATTGTCCAACTCCATTAATCTCACCGAGGTGATCGATCCCCTGCTCACTTTCTGGGCGCGCTGGGAGATCGAGGAGGACTGGGACTGTGTGCAGCTACAGATTTCCACAAATGGCGGAGGCATTTGGACGCCCATGTCCACGGCCCACACGGTTCCTGGAAGTGGTCAAGGTGCTCAGCCGGACGGCGAGCCGGTTTACGAGAATTTTCAGACATTATGGATCCTCGAAACCGTGGATCTTTCCGCATGGGCCGATGAATCCAACGTACTTCTGCGTTTCATCTACATGTCCGACACTTCCATCGACGAAGACGGATTCTACTTTGACGATTTCAAAGTGGAAGGCCAGGTCGTTGCAACCGGTGCACCGGAAGAATCGCCCGCCTTTACCCGCTTGGATGGAGCATGGCCCAATCCCTTCAATCCCGTGACGAAGATTCGCTTCAGCACGGCCTCTGCGGGCCTGGTGCATTTGAATATCTTCGATATTCAGGGTCGTCGGGTGGCGACCCTTGCCGACATGGTTCTTCCCGCCGGCGAACATGAGCGAATTTGGAACGGACGAAACAGTCAGGGCCGCGAATTGGCCAGCGGAGTCTATCTGGCGCAGTTGGAATTCGACGGCCAGCGATTCCAGAAAAAACTGACACTCATCAAGTAGGTCGACATGAAGCGAAGCATCGCATTGCTCTTGGGTTTGATTTTCCTGCCGCTTACGGCGGGAGCGCTGAACCTGGATACCCGCATGCTGAATCGCTTAGAAGCCGGCGAAACATTGAACGCATGGGTATTCTTCGAGAATCGCAGTGAGGGTACTCCTTTGGATCGAGCTCTGGATCATATCAGTGAGCGCGCCCTAGCCAGGCGAGCCAAGGTACTCTCACCCGATAGATTGCTTAGCGAGCGAGATCTTCCCGTGTCGGCGGCGCATCAGAACTGGTTGCTGGAGCGAGGCGTCGAGATTCGCTCGGAAAGCCGTTGGCTCAATGCCGTGAGCGTTCGATTGGATGCTGAAGGTTTGCGCAGTTTGCTGGAAGCGGATTTCATTCGTCACATTCAGCCCGTGGCGAAGTCGGCTTTCCGCCGCCCGACTAAGCTTGAGCCCCTGCCGAGGACTTTTCAAACTCACGAGGCCTTGGACGATCCTATCGACTACGGTGGCACCGAGGCCGAAATTGAACAGATCAACGTGCATCTTGTGCATGAAACCGGCAATCATGGTGAAGGTGTGATCGTGGGTATGCTAGACACAGGCTTCAACACCAATCACGAGGTGTTCCAGAACCTCACCGTTTTGGGTGTTTGGGATTTCATCAACGACGACGACGTGGTCGAGAACGAAGCGGGCGATCCAGACGGACAGCAGAATCACGGCACGGTAACCCTGTCGTCCCTGGGTGGCTACAAGCCGGGCACGCACGTGGGAGTGGCCTTCGGCGCTTCCTACTACCTTGCAAAAACGGAAGACACCAGCCAAGAGGTTCCCGCCGAGGAAGATTTCTGGGTGGAGGGCATCGAATGGCTTGAGGCTCAGGGCTGTGACGTGGTGAGTTCCAGCCTGGGTTATGACGACTGGTATGTCTTCGAGGATTTCGACGGCAACACCTGCGTTACGA
>JACNKJ010000087.1 GCA_014382085.1 bacterium | reverse complement strand
GCTACACCATCATGAACGATGTCAGCGGCCGGCTCGCCCAGGGCAGCGAAAAACAGTGGCTACGCGCCAAGGGCTTCGAGACTTTTGGGCCCATGGGGCCGCACATTGTGACCAAGGACGAGATCCCCGATCCCCACAACCTGAGCTTGACCTGTCACATCAACGGCGAGCTTCGCCAGAAGAGCAACACCGATCAGCTCATCTTCCAGGTGCCTTTCCTGGTGGAATACCTCAGCCGATCCATGACCCTGGAGGCCGGCGATGTGGTGAGCACCGGAACGCCTGGTGGTGTGGGCGTGTATCGCGATCCGCCGATTTTTTTAAAGGCTGGAGATGTCATGAGGTTAGAAATTGAAAATATCGGAGTGCTGGAAAATACGATAGTGGGAAACTGAGCGTCTCTTCCGTTTTCAGAGAATAAGAAAAGGGGCCCATTCGGGCCCCTTTTCTATGTACTACGGATTCTAACTAGGGAGTGGTCCAGGGCTCGTAAGCGTCGTCCGCATGATCTTCCGGTACCCACTTGTGGGCGTTTAAAACGTCATGGAATAGCTGGTTCGAACCCCACTTGAGGCTATACGCATCGTAGCCGAGCAGGTTCAGATAGAATGCGACCTGGCTGCTGTTCTGGCTGGTCCAGCAGTAGACGACAACCTTTTTGTCCAGGGGAACATTCTTCAACATGTCTTCCCAGCCTTCGCCGCCGCTTGTACCGATAACGAGACTCTTCTTGGGAGTGAACTGGAATGCGCCGGGGATATGACCCGCAGTCATGTTCGCAGCATCGGTTCCCTCGTACTGAGCTTCAGTAAAATAGTTGAGGATAAAATAATCCTCGGGGTAGTTGGGATCGTCCACCATCGCCTGGTACTCGATCGCATGCGAACCGAATCCCCAAGACAGGACTTCACGGATGCGGGCTTCAGCAACGTCGCCGGCATTGGTGAGGCCAAGATCCAGAGTGGGATAATCGAACTCGACGAGGTTTCCATTCTGATTCTCGGTTTCGGGGAAGTACCCGCCGTAGCCATCGGTAAGAAGGTTTCCGATATGGCTGGTCCACTTATCCAACTCATGACGGAAGCCACTGTGCGCCCAACCCATGCTGCTAGCGTCATAGCCCATGATGTTCAAGGCTGCCGTGACCCAACCAGCCGTCTGGCCGGAGTAGCAGGACACGATGATGGGCTTCGTACCGAAATTGGGAATATCCTCGATATCATCCAAAACGGTAGTCGGGTCGACATTGTAAGCACCGGTGATATGCCCAGCGGTAAAGTCCGCTTCAGAGCGGGTATCCAAAACAGTGTAGTAGTTCGGGTCGCTAACCAAATTGGCCGAAATCGTAGCCGGCAACACAACTTTGGGAGAAGTGGTGGTCATGTAATCGACGGCTGCGTTGTACATGGCCTCAAACTGCTGTGCTCCCGTGAGCTCCGGATCACCTTCATCCGTGCTGCTCGAGCAGCCGAAGACCATGGAGAGGGTGAACACTGAAAGTAGAACGAGAATCAAACGGCGTAGCATTGCTATCCTCCAGTTTTTCTGCAGGGGGTTTCCCTGCATGCGTATGAGAACCGACCTCGGCTCCATGTTAATGACCCGGTTGAAAGCCGGGGTTGCCACTAATGAAATTCCTCGATTATGACGGAATGGTTCGCATCGTAATCAGGAAGCGCTTGCTCCAGGTCGTCGTAAAGATCGATCTCCCGGAGGTAGTAACCTTTGTAAACGTCGGATTGGTCATGGCAAGAGGATCCGCATCCTTCGCCACTATCCACACACTGCTCAGTCCACCGAATCACATTGTGAGGTGAGGAGTACTTCCAAGTGGGCTCGTCGTCGTAGTTGGGAAGCTCCAAGCCTCCCGGTGACCACATGTCCTCGATGAAGGTGCTGTCCGGGTGTACAGGGATGTGCCTGACGATCGTGTAGTCGTAATCACGAAGATCCGGAATCGTGTTCTTCCCGATCTTCAACTGGATCACGCTGGGGTGGATGGTAAAGCCTTCGTCCTCACCGGCCGAGTTCGGATGACAGGTCGTGCAGTTCTTGTAAGGCTGAGAGTGGCAGACCTGGCATTGCAGATTTACGTCCGTCCAGCCCTCCCAGTGAGCATTGTGATAATTGTTGGTATCCTGCACGCTGGAATGGCACGATTCGCAGGTTGGCGCCGATTCGACTTCATAACGATGCTCATAATGACCTGAATCATTCGTGCTGAGTCCATCACCATGAAGTTCCTGTCCAGAGTGGCAGAAAATGCAATTTTTACCGCGGAAACGATGGATATCCATCTGGTTTCCTTCGGTCATGCCTTCATAATCGTTCCCGATGCGGCTGCCATGGCAGGCCTCGCATTGGTCGGTCATGTGCGGAGTTTTCTTGATGACGTGCCCATCCACAAAACCGCCGCCGACACTGTTGGGTCGACTGATATGGCACTCACCGCATCCCGTGTGGCAGCCGGCGCAGCGAAGACCGAAGCCATCGCTTTCGCCTGTGTCGTAATCACATCCACAACGCTTATCAATTGCGGCCTTGTATCCCCAAAGATTGGTATGAAGACTGTTTTGGGCAGAGGCGACCTTTTCCTCGTGGCAATCTTCGCAGGCCCCGGACATGCTCGGATCGTTGACAACTCCTTCGTGAGCGTCGTCGTAGCCGGTGAACGCTCCGTTGCTGGGTCCGCCGTGACATGTTTGGCAAGAAAGGCTGCCGTGATTGGTGTCGCTTTCGCTCAAGTTTGACTTAACGAGGATTTTTTCCCACGCTTCCAGCGGGGAAACTTCGCCGCCTCAGCCATCCTCTCGGCCAGATGCGGGGGGAACCCACTTGCCCGCCGAGGTCAGCTCTTGAAGAGCAGCCGCATCACTATGGCAACCGATGCAGGTCATGTCGTCGCCAGGACCTGCGATCTCGCGCTCCTTCGTGCATCCAATAAAAACAGCCACGAGTAGAGCGGGAAGGGCGATAAGGAGAGTCAGTCTGCGCATTTCTTACTCCCGTGTTGAAGCGTCACCGTTGGTCTTGGTCAAACCGCGGGCGAAGATCGGCACGTTATTGTTTACCACCGCATCGGAGGAGTAGGTGGTGCTTTCCAGGTTATTCCAAAGTTCCACATTCAGGGCGCAGTCCATGACCATGCCCACGAAACAACGACTGGTGATGAAGGGGTTCACGTCGCGAAGCTCGCCGGCCTCAATGCGGGTGACGAGTTCTTCGCGCAGGAATTGAATGAAGGGATAACGAAACTCCTTGTAGAGCAGAGTCGAACTGCGGAAACCCTCAAGGCTGCTGAAGAGCATCATGCGGATGAGTTCAGGGTCTCTGCGGGATGTTTCGAGAATTTGCCGCGAGATGAAGAAGAGTACGTCTTCGATGCTGCCTTTTCCACGAGCGCCGTCGAGTCGGTCTTTGATGTCATGCTTGGCTGTTTTGCTGCGGATGGCTTCTTCGTAGAGATGTTCTTTGTTGTCGAAATGCTTATAGATGGCGGCCTCGGTTATGCCGCATTCCCGGGCGATGCGACGTACGGTGGCGCCTTCGAACCCATGATTGGCGAACAGGCGGCTGGCGATCTCGATCAGGCAGTCCCTGCGGCTGGCGGGTTTGGGCTTGGACTCTTCCATTAGGGGTCCTTTTCCGATTATCGGGCCTGTAATTATGGTAAGTGAACGCTAACAACCTAGCACTTGTGAAATAAATGTCAATACTGTTGACAAAAAAAGTGAACAGCGTTGCATCTGCTATATTTACAATGGGTTAACTTCTTATTGCTGCAGCTCTGAGGGCTTAGATCGGCCCGCTAGATAGAGGAAAGGCGTGTCCAAGGCGGCCACCAGAATCTTCAAAATCCAGGTAAATAGAATGGCCTCGCCGATGGGGAATACACCCCAGAATGCGATGGAATAGAAGACCACCGTATCCACGGCCTGGCTGATCCAGGTGGATCCATTGTTGCGCAGCCAGAGCCAGCGATCTCCCGTGGCGCGATGAATGCGCTGATAGAGCCAGACATCCAGATGCTGGGCGGTGAGATAGGCCAGCAGACTGCCCAAAACGATGCGGGGCAGGAAGCCGAAGATGGCTTCCATATGAGGCTGAGCCACATCGAAATCGCTGGGCGCGTAGCGCAGCATGATCTGAATAGTGACCAGGAAAAACAGCCCGCCCATGAATCCGATGCGCACCGCGCGCCGTGCCTCCTTCGCACCCCAATACTCATTGAGCAGGTCGGTGGCCAAGAAAAGCGAGGCGTAGAGCACGTTGCCGCCGGTGGCGTCCAGGCCGAAGAGAGTCATCTGTTTGACCACGACCAGATTCATCATCACAGCGGCCATGGCCATGTAGCTCATGAGCCAGGCCTTGCCCAGGCGGAAGCAAACCAGCACCAGTGCCAAGGTGCCGAGGGTTTGGAGAATATAGATGAGGCCATTACTCATGTTTCTCCTCCAGCCAGCGCAGCGCGCCGTCGAGATTCTCGAAGCCGTCGTCCAACTGAGCCTCGTAGGCCTGCTTCAGTCGCTCGCCCATTTCGGGGCCCGGAGTCCAGCCACGTTCCAGCAGATGCCTACCCAGCAAAATAGGTTTGGGCGCTGCCTCGTGAACTTCCAGGGCTTGGGCCCGAGCGAGAAGCCAGTCACCAGCGGGGAAGTCGCGGTTCAGGGCGTCTTCGCTGCGGCGGCCGAAGTGATCGGCGCGGGCCCAGCGCACCAAATCGCTGATCTTCACCTTGAGCGCCAATCGACGTATGGCGCCATGGCCCACCTCGTCGCGAACACGGTAGAGTTCGGCGGGACGAAGATGGTATCGCACCACCTGCTCCACGCCTTCAAGCAAGGAAGTATCCTTGCTCATGCGGCTCATGAATCGCATGGCGGGATCCACACCCGCTTCGGCGTGGCCGGGGCTGACGATGCGTCCGTCTTTTTCGAAGGTGGTGTCGGGCTTGCCGAAGTCATGGCAGAGGGCGCCGAACATGAGGATCAGATCCTCATCGCGATGGCCGCTGCGCAGCTGCGCGGCTTCATCCACCACCAGTAGGGTGTGGGTCCATACGTCGCCTTCGGGGTGCCAGGTGGGATCCTGCAGGCAGCCGATGAGGGCCGCCAGCTCAGGGTGGAAAGCCAGAATGCCCGCCTTGCGCGCGGTCTCCAGGCCCATGCTGGGACGCTCGGCCTCTAATAATAGTCGCGACCATTCCACGAAGACGCGCTCGGGCGCGAGTTCGGATAGATCCATGCGCTGGCAAAGGGCCAAAGTCTCAGGCGCGGGCGCCATTTCGAAACGGGCCGACTGCTGCATGAGGCGATAGGCGCGCAGGGGATCTTCCTCGAAAGCCGGGCCCACATGCCGAAGCATGCGGCCGGACAAGTCTTGCTGCCCGCCGAAGAAATCGAGCACCTCGCCCGTGAGCACGTTTTCGAGCATGGCGTTTACGGTTAAGTCGCGCCGCGCGCAGGCGTCCTCAAAGGTGATGCTGGGGTCCAGGTCCACCACGAAGCCGCGATGCCCGCGGCCCTCGCGATTTTCCCGGCGAGGAAGGGAGAAGTCGTAGTCGCCGCCGTCCACGTGTAACTTGAGAATGCCGAAGCTCCGGCCCACCGCCGAAACCGTGCCGTAGCGTCTCAGGATTTTCTCGAGTGTATCCAAGGGGAGGGCGTGAACTTCAATATCCAGGTCGAAGGGGGTCCGTCCCATTAGGCGATCGCGTACGTAACCGCCTGCATACCAAGAGCTTCCGCCTTTGGCCGCAATTTCTTCAGCAATTTGATGGACGAGGGTCTGCATTTTGCCATCTTATAGGAGCACCCGAGGCCTCACGCCCCGGGCGCGGCCCGCCTGCCAAGCGGGCGCAGCATAGGTAAATTCATGATACATGGCAAGATGGGCTTTGAGCGAGCCTCTGGACAGGGCGAGGGCCTCTGACTATACTACCCGCGCTCGAGGCAAAATTATGATGATAACACTCTGCAAATCGAAGATTCACCGCGCCACGATTACCGAGGCGAACCTTCAATATGAAGGTAGTCTTACCGTGGACCGCAATCTCATGGACGCCGCAGGGCTCTTGCCCTACGAAAAGGTGGCTGTGGTGAATGTGACCAATGGCAGCCGGCTCGAGACCTACGTCATCGAGGGCGGCCGTGACACGGGCGTGCTCTGCCTCAATGGCGCCGCCGCGCGATTGGGCGCTGTGGGCGACAAGGTCATCATCATTTCCTACGCGCACATGACACCTGAGGAAGCCCAGGGTTACAAGCCGGCTCTCATACAAGTGGATGAAGACAATCGCCCCACGGGCGCGGACATTCGCTAGGCCATCAGTTTTCCCAGCACATTCAGGCTCTTTTTCAGGCGAGGCCAATGCGCACGCCCCAAGGTCTCGCTGACCGATTGGGGTGTCACGCCCATGTTCTCGGCCACGAGCTTCTGCCTGCCCAGCTCACGTTGCAGGCGAAGGGTGCGCACCTGGCGAGCGGACCAGTCGCTGAGGATGGCATCCCATAGAAGGGTGGCGGCGCGGTAGGGCTCTTCACCGTGAGGGCCGCGCAGGTAGAGGCGTTCTTTTCTCACGGCAAGGGTGCCCATTTTTGATCCGGGCTGAAGCGTGCCCGAAATGCGAGCCACCCAACTATCGACGCAGACGCCGAAGGGTAGTGGCCAGGTTTCCAGTAAGAAGTCGAGGGCAAGCCAAGGCGCTTGGTGTCCATGTTCCAGGATACCCACCAATACGAGCTTGCTGCCGAACTGGTGTAGGGGTTCGCTCAGGCTGTCGGCATATCGCTCGTTTAGGCGATCGGCGGCTTCGCGCAGACGAAGGAGGGCTTCGTCTCCCCGTAGGTCAGGGGTGTTGGGTATGACGCCTGCGCTGATCTGATATCGCATGGGTCTCCTTGTCGGCTGGCTGGGACCGGGGGAGCTTCTTTGAAAACCCTCTATGAATCAAGGCCATTTGCTTGATCTGGTGAGAATCAAGCAAATGGCCTTGCAATGCAGATGGTTTCGAAACTACTCCAACATCTTCAGACACTCGGTGACGCCCGCTTCCAGCTGGGAGTCGCGGCCGGCCAGGTTCTCCTCGGGCACGTCGGGCACGTAGAGGTTAGGGTGCACCGGCCCGTTCTCCAGGTTGCTGCCGTCGAGGTTGTACCATCCCGTGGCGGGGATGCGAAACATGGAGCCGTCGATGAGCGGCACATTGCTGGTGCCGATGAGCTCGCCCAAGATGGGATGGCCCACCCCGCGCCCCATGCCGGGGGTGCTGAAGCCGTCTCGGAAGGATTCGCCGCTGCCCTAGCTTGCCCCGGTTGGGAACAGG
>JACNKJ010000069.1 GCA_014382085.1 bacterium | reverse complement strand
CGTCGCCGGTGCGGCCGTCGTAGAGAGGGGTCTTGCCACTCTCAGGAAGGCCAGCCTCCGAAAGCGCTCCCTTGACTTCGTCGATGCTCGCGCCGTCAAAGACTTTGGTGGATGCGCTCAGGCCCAGGGCCGCCATGGCCCATCCAAGGTGGCATTCCAGCACCTGTCCCACGTTCATTCGACTGGGCACGCCCAGCGGATTCAGAACGATCTGCACCGGCGTTCCATCGGGCAGGTAGGGCATGTCTTCTTCGGCCATGATCTTGGCGATGACACCCTTGTTGCCGTGGCGTCCGGCCATCTTGTCGCCCACCGACAGCTTGCGCTTCCGGGCCACGTAGACCTTCACCATCTTGATCACGCCGGGGGGAAGTTCGTCGCCCAGCTGCAGGCGATCGCGCTCCTTATCAAGGTCGCGGCCCACACGTTCGAGAGCGCGGGCGGCGCCGTCCATCACGCGCTTGATCTTCTTGTCGGCGCTTAGATCCTGCACGATGGGCAGGCCCCAGTGGAGACCGTCGAGATCCAGCTCGTCCAAGAGTTCCTGAGTGATCTTCCGGCCGCGCCTCACCAGCACTTCGCCGGTCTCGGCGTGCACGAGCTTATGGCTCATCTCGTCGACCATCAGATCGGACAGGCGCTCGTTGCGAATTTTAATGATTCGCTTGCGCTCGAGGGCGGCGCCCTCCGTGAGCTTTTCGCCGCGCTTCTTCTCTTCGCTGCGACTGCGATCGTCGCGCTCCTTGCGGGAAAAGACCTTCACATCGACCACGATGCCGTCCATGCCCGGAGGAGACTTGAGGCTGGCGTTGCGAACATCGCCGGCCTTGTCGCCGAAGATGGCGCGGAGCAGGCGCTCTTCCGGTGTCAGTTCGGTCTCACCCTTGGGCGTAACCTTTCCCACCAGGATGTCCCCCGCGCGAACGCGGGCACCCGACCGGATAATGCCGTCATCGTCGAGATTCTTGAGAGCGTCTTCACCCACGTTGGGCAGCTCGCGCGTGATTTCCTCGCGACCGGCCTTGATCTCTCGCACCTGACACTCGAACTCCTCGATGTGGATCGACGTGAATCGATCGTGCTTCACAAGGCTTTCGCTGAGCAGGATGGCATCCTCATAGTTGTATCCGCCCCAGGGCATGAAGGATGCGAGCACGTTCTGACCCAAGGCCAGTTCGCCATGGTTGGTGCCCGGTCCGTCCGCCAGAACCTGTCCCGCCACAACCTTGTCGCCATGCTTCACCAGAACCTTCTGGTTGATACAGGTGTCTTGGTTGCTCCGGCGGAATTTCTGGAGCTTGTAGAAATCTTGGCCTTCGAAACCCGAGTAGTCCTCCAGGTCCGAGGCACGCGACCGCGCAGGCTGAATAATGACGGAGTTGCCCGTCACCGAGATCACGGTGCCGGCGCGCTGAGCCACCACCACGGCCTGACTATCGCGAGCCACGCGTTCTTCCATTCCTGTGCCGACCAAGGGGGCCTCGGTCTTGAGCAGGGGTACGGCCTGGCGCTGCATGTTACATCCCATGAGCGCCCGGTTCGCGTCATCGTGCTCCAGGAAGGGAATCAGGCTGGCCGCGGCGCTCACCATCTGGGTGGGCGACACGTCCATGTAGTCGATGTTGTTCTTATCGATCAGCGGGAACTCACCCTTCTGACGCGAAAGAACGCTGGGATTCATGAAGTTGGCCTTCTCATCGAGAGGCGCATTGGCCTGTCCGATGACCACGCGATCCTCTTCATCGGCGCTAAGGTAGACCACGTCCTCGGTGGCCCGCCCCTTCTTCACCTTACGGTAAGGTGTTTCCAGGAATCCGAAGGGATTCACGCGCGCATAGGTTGAAAGGCTAGTGATCAGACCAATGTTAGGTCCTTCCGGCGTTTCGATGGGACACATGCGCCCGTAGTGCGTGTAGTGCACGTCGCGAACTTCGAAGCCCGCGCGCTCGCGCGTGAGACCGCCCGGCCCGAGAGCCGAAAGTCGGCGCTTGTGCGTAAGTTCGCTGAGCGGATTGGTCTGATCCATGAACTGCGAAAGCTGACTGCTTCCGAAGAAAGATTGGATCACCGCCGAGATGGTCCTGGCGTTCACCAGATCCGAGGGCGTCACGCTCTCGCTGTCCTGCAGGGTCATGCGCTCTTTAATGATGCGCGCCATGCGGGACAGTCCGAGGCTGAACTGATTGCCGAGCAGCTCGCCCACCGACCGGATGCGACGGTTGCCCAGGTGGTCGATGTCGTCGGTGTGGAAGGCGGGATCCTGAGCCTTGATGCCCAGCAGATACACGATGACCGCCACGATATCCGTGGGAGTGAGCACCGTGGTCTCAATGGGCACATCCAGGCCGAGACGATTGTTGATCTTGTAGCGTCCCACGCCGGCCAGGTCGTAGCGCTTCTCGTTGAAGAAGAGCCGGTCCAACAGGCCGCGAGCGGTTTCGAGGTTGGGCGGATCGCCCGGACGCAGCAAATTGTAGATGTACTTGAGCGCGTCTTCCTCGCTCTTGGTGGGATCCTTGGCCAGGGTGTTCAGGATCACCTTGCTGCGCATGTCGTCCATGCCGGCCAGCAACATGCACTCATAAACCTTGGCCTGGCGCATGAGCGTGAGCAGAGCTTCGGTAATGGGACTGCCCGCTTCGGCGAGAATCTCGCCGGTCTCCGGGTGGAACACATCGTCCACCAGAACACGGTCGATAAGACCCGCGTCGCTCTTGCTGGGACGCTTGGTAACGCTGACGTCCTCGTACTCGCTGAAAGCTTGCAGCAACTTGGAATCGCTGTCGTAGCCGATGGCGCGCAGAAGAACGGTAACAGGAAGTTTTTTCTTCCGGTCGATGTGCACATGCATCATGTCGTTGATGTCAGTGGTGAACTCCACCCATGACCCACGATAGGGAATGATGCGCGCGCTGAACAAAGGCTTTCCATTCGGGTGAATGGAATCGCTGAAGAACACGCCGGGCGAGCGGTGCAACTGACTAACAATTACACGCTCCGCGCCGTTGATGACGAAGGTTCCCTTATCGGTGAGGAAAGGCATTTCCCCCAGGAACACTTCGGACTCAATGATGTCCTTCACCCGGCTTTCGCCGCTCTCTTCGTCGGTCTCCTTGACGATGAGTCGCAGACGAGCCTTGAGCGGAACCATATAGGATAGGTCGCGCTCCTGGCACTCATCCACTGAGTACTTGGGATCGAGAACGGAATAGTCCAGATACTCTAGGATGAAATCTCCACGAGCGGACTCAATGGGAAAGACGGAGCGGAATACCGCTTCCAATCCCTGATGGGAACGCTGTCGAGGATTTGTACGGGCCTGGAGGAAGGACTCGAATGATTCAAGCTGTACCTGCAGGAGATCGGGGATCTCCATGACGGCAGTCAGCTTCGAGTAGTTCCTTCTGGGAAGCTTCTCGGCAAAGCTCACAATGACCTCCGGCGGTCGCTATACGGTGAAGGCACGGAACCCGTCCGGGCGGCAAGGCCTCCCGGACGGGGTCCTATCGACAAATAAGAGGATTCGAGAGCTTCTTACTTGATTTCGACAAGCGCTCCCACTTCCTCGAGCTGGGTCTTGATGCCTTCGGCCTCGTCCTTGGAAGCAGCTTCCTTGACGGCCTTGGGCGCATTGTCGACCAACTCTTTGGCTTCCTTCAGGCCCAGGCCAGTGATGGCGCGCACCACTTTGATAACCTGGATCTTCTTGTCGCCGGAACCGTTGAGGATGACGTCAAACTCGGTCTTCTCTTCGGCGGCTTCCGCGGCGGGCGCGGCGGCCATGGCCATGGCGGGAGCGGCGGCACTGACGCCGAACTTCTCCTCGATGGCCTTGACGAGCTCGGAAAGCTCCATGACGGTCATTTCTTCGACCTGGGAAACCAACTGTTCAATCTTGTCAGACATGGTCTCTTGCTCCTCTATTCACCTGCGGTTTGATCCGCTCTGTTACCTGTTAAGCTGGACGGGTGGCCTAGGCGGCTTCACCCTTTTGCTTCGCCAGCTGGTCAATGACGTTCGCGAAACTCTGGAGATTGGCGTTGAGCACACGGGCAAAGCCGCTGATGGGCGCCTGCAAGACACCCGCGACCATTCCGAGAAGCTCTTCACGGCCGGGCATATCGGCGAGAGACTTGACGCCTTCCTCATCGATAACCTGACCATCCACATAACCCGCCTTCATGGTCAGCTTCTGGAATTCCTTCTGGAACTCTTTCAGGACCTTGGCAGGCTTCGAGTAATCCTCGCTGTAAGCCAGGGCGGTGGGACCGACGAAGTAGTCTTCCAGTCCTTCCATCCCGGCTGTTTCCGCGGCGCGCACCAGTAAGGTGTTTTTCATGACCCGGAAGGTCACACCCGACTCGCGGCATCGCTTACGGAGCTCGGAGATCTCCTCAACGTTGATTCCCTTGAAGTCGCAGAGTACAACGCTGTTGGCGGTTTCCAGTTTTTCGGCGATTTCTGTGACCAGTGCGATTTTTTCAGGCTTAGGCATGGTCTATCGCCCCTCTCTCGTGAAACGGACTCTACTTGGCGGTAGTCAGTTCGGACTCAGCAATGCGAATGGAAGGACCCATGGTCGAGCTCAAGAAAGCCGACTTAAAGTACTTGCCCTTCGCTGAGGCCGGTTTGACGCGCAGCAGTTCCTGGATCAATGTTCGAATGTTGTCTTCAAGCTTCGACGAATCAAAAGAGGCCTTACCCACGGAAACGTGGATGTTGGCTCCCTTGTCAACGCGGTATTCAACCTTACCCGCCTTGACTTCCTTGACCGCCTGGCCGACGTCTTTGGTAACGGTTCCGCTCTTGGGATTGGGCATGAGACCCTTGGGGCCCAGCACCTTACCCAGGCGGCCGAGATCCTTCATCATGTCGGGCGTCGTAATGATGACGTCCGTGTCGGCCCATCCACCCTGTATCTTTTCCAGATACTCTTCCGCGCCGACCATGTCGGCTCCGGCTTCCTGGGCGGCCGTGGCATCATCGCCACGAACGAGGGCCAGCACCCGGACCGAACGGCCCGTGCCATGAGGAAGAACCACCGTTCCACGAACCATCTGGTCCGCGTGACGGGGATCCACGCCTAGTTTGGCGGAAACCTCTACCGTTTCGTCGAATTTCGCCTTTGACATCTTCCGAATCATGTCCACCGCTTCACCTAGGGTGTAAGCGGAGGTCCTGTCCCGGAGAGTGGCGCTTTCGCTATAATTCTTCCCACGCTTCATCGTAATTCCTAACGATCAGCTTGGTCCGATACTCTCAAGTTAACAGAGGGAACAAAACCGGTGGCTGAGAAGCGTGCTTCCCGCCCTCCAGCCGGGAAACCGTACCATCCGATTTTTTACTGAAAGCTAACCAATGACCTCAAGGCCCATGCTGCGAGCGGTGCCCGCGATCATGAGCATGGCGTTTTCAACAGTCGCCGCGTTGAGGTCGGCAGCCTTCAATTCCGCGATCTCGCGAAGCTGCGCAGCGCTCACCTTACCCACCTTTTCTCGGTTGGGCTCACCCGATCCCTTTTCGACACCGGCGGCCTTGCGAAGCAAGACGGCGGCGGGAGGAGTCTTGGTGATGAAGGTAAAGCTGCGGTCCGCGTATACGGTGATAACCACGGGCGTGATCATCCCCTGGGCGTTCTGGGTCTGCGCGTTGAACGCCTTACAGAACTCCATGATATTTACCTGGTGCTGTCCCAAAGCGGGGCCCACGGGCGGGGCGGGGTTAGCCTTTCCACCGGGGATCTGCACCTTGATCTGAGCGATCACTTTTTTCTTGGGCTTGGCCATTCTAAATGCTCCCGTTCTTTCGTCCTGGACCTAAAGAGGTTCCACCTGCAGGAAGTCAAGTTCCACCGGCGTTTCCCTGCCAAATATGGTCACCATGACCTTCAGGGTTCCGCGTTCCTGATTGACCTCGTCGACGATCCCGTTGAAATCGCTGAAAGGCCCATCCATGACCTTCACGTGGTCGCCCACCTGATAGGGAATTTCCGTGACCTTGTGCTCCGTGGGTCGTTCAATGCGCCCGAGCACCCGGTCCACTTCGGCCGGCCGCAGGGGCACGGGACGGCGGGACGGCTCGCGCGGGTCAAGGCCCACGAAACTGGTCACGCCGCTGATTCCGTTGACGAGGTGGTAGGCCTCGTCGCACATCTCCATCTCGACCAGGATATAGCTGGGGAAGTATTTCCGCGTGGCGGTCGTCTTCTTCCCCTTCTTCATCTCCGTCACCTCTTCGGTGGGGATGAGTACCTGACCGACTTTGTCCTCCATACCTTCGAGGACCACCCGGCGAAGCATATTGGTGCGCACCTTGTTCTCGTGTCCCGAGTAGGTGTGTACCGCATACCACTTCAGCTTCGGATTAAGAGGTGTCTCAAGCTGGACGGGCGGAAGGCCCGGCGCAGCGTCGTCGTCCTCGTCGAGTTCATCGTCATCGTCATCGTCTTCGTCTTCGCCTTCGCCTTCGCCGGACTCCTCGGCGAGGACCGACTCATCGGCCTCTTCCTCGGGAGCGCTCGCTTCGAGCTCCGGCTCCACGGCCTCTTCCACCACGTCCCCGCCCCCGAAAGGGCTTTCCACGGGAGCGGCGGCCTCAGGCGCTTGGCCTTCGGCTTCGGAAGTCATGTCCTTCTCCCGCTCTTCCATGATTCCTCCATGAGGGTCCGTCGTAAAAAGGCGAAATTTAGGAGCCCAGCAGACGGGTAATACCGTCGATGCCGAAGCCCATGATGCGGTCGATCACGAAAATGAACAGTGTCAAGAAAATGGAGCCGACGATCACAACGCGCGTCGATTCTTTCAACTCGTCTCGGGTCGGCCAAGTGACCTTACCCATCTCGAGCCAGACTTCGCGAATGTAGTTCCGAATCTTGGTGATCATCTCGGGTCCTTTCTTTGTCTCCAGTCCCCAGTCTCGAGTCTCCATGTTTTCCTGGCGACTGGAGGCTGGCGACGGGTGACTCCATCAGGCAGGCCAGGAGGGATTCGAACCCCCAACATCCGGTTTTGGAGACCGGCGCTCTACCAATTAGAGCTACTGGCCTATTGAGTCCTCAGTCGCCAGTCCCGAGTCTCCAGCTTGCGACGGGTGACAGGTGACTGGTGGCTGGTGACTCATCTTACCTTGCTTCCTTGAAAACCGTGTGCTCCCGGTCGCGCGGGCAGTATTTCTTCTGCTCGATCCGATCCGGGTGAAGCCGCTTATTTTTCATGGTCGTGTACCAGTGCTTCTCGCACTTGGTGCAACGCAGCTTGACGATTTCTCGCATCTTGCAGCTCCCTTATTCGTGAATCTTCGTAACCACGCCGGCGCCGACGGTGCGGCCGCCCTCAC
>JACNKJ010000073.1 GCA_014382085.1 bacterium | reverse complement strand
CAGGCCCGTGGCCTTTCCCTGCCATATGGATCATCCCGGTTTCGAAGTCATGGAAAGCCGTGGCCGCCGCGCCAAGGTACGCCTTTTGGGCGGCGTAGATGAGAAGACCCTCAAGGGCAGTCGCCTGGTATTCGAGAATGAAGGCGGGCGCATCAAGGCCGAAACTCTTTCAGTGAAAATGGCCAAGGACCGCCGCAAGGAAGATACGATATTGCGCCTGCGCTCCGATGAGCCCCTTTCACCCGGCCAATTCGGCTGGTTCGATCTGGTGCCCCTGTCCATTTCTCGCGGGCGCATTCGATCCAAGGCATTGGACAACCTCATCAGCGCCGCGCTCATCTGCGCATTGCTCGACGATCTCGCTTCACACAAACGCAAGGCCCACATCTACGGACTCTTCACGGTGGCCGAGGAAGTGGGATTCGCCGGAGCGATGGAAGCGGTGAAGGGCAAGCTGCTTCCCAAGAAGTTGCCGGTCATCGTGATGGAAACCAGTCGCGAGCTACCCTCTTTCGAAATCGGCAAAGGACCGGTGATTCGCGTAGGTGATCGCATGAGTGTATTCGACGATGGCATGACTCTTTGGCTCAGCGACACCGCGGAAGAGCTCACGAAACAAGATAAGAAGTTCCAGTATCAGCGAGCGCTCATGCCCGGTGGTTGGTGCGAAGCCACTCTGTTTCAGCTCGCCGGCTGGAAGACCGGAGCTCTGGCCATATCTCTCGATAATTATCACAACATGGGAAAAAAGGGCGCAGCGGCCGAAGCCGTATCACTTTCTGACACCCAGCAGATGCTCAAACTCATGGAAGCACTCGCCCTCACGGGGCCCGATCCGGTCAGAAAGGAACGACTGTTCCGCGATCTGGAACGAGTCCACAAGCGCTACGCCCCGCGCTTCAAGGGTTAACACCGCCTCTACAATTGATATTTCTTGCCGTTTCCAGTAAAATTATGCGGTCAGGGACGATCTGGGCCCCATAGCCCGGGCGTCCCTTCCTATACAGGTCTGCCAAAATCCCGAAGGGGGATACTCATGCGTCTCATGCTTCCGCGTCTCGCTATGGGCCTGCTGATCCTCGCCTTGGCCATTCCGGCCATCGCGCACAATGATCTGCAGCCCCAGACTTTCCAGAATCTCGAATCCGCGCTCGCCCAGGGTCTGATCAGCCCCAGCGAAGTCGCCCTGAACAAAGCCTACTTCGCCTTCGAGCCCGAGAAAGTGGACAGCCGCTTTTTCGTGGTCTCCGACTATGACCGGAAGTACAAGGACGGCACTTGGGTTTTCCAGAGCATTCTGACGGACCCGAACGTCGATCAGTCCGTGAAGGACTATCTGCAGACTCAGATGGATGAGCCCTTCAACGGTGATCGCGACACCGACGTCACCTTCATGTCGCCCATGGGTTGGTTTCAGCTTAGCTACCTGACCGTGGGTCCCAACGCGGTACCCCTGACCGACAGCGATAGCAGCGGCACCCCCGACTTCGTCGAGTGGTGCGCTGATTACATGGACTTCAGTTGGCAGACCGAGATCGTAGACATGGGCTTCATCGCGCCCTACGTGGCCAGCGGAAGCGCCTACTACATTTCCTTCGAGGACATGCCCTACTACGGTTACACCACGGTTCAGAACGCCGGACTGGGTCAGACCCGCATCGTTCTGCACAACGACTTCTTCGGCTTCCCCGCCAACGACGATCCCGATGGCAATCAGAAGGGCGCCGCCAAGGTAACCTGCGCTCACGAGTTCAAGCACGCGAGTCAGTACAAGGGCAGCCGCTGGACCGAAGGCGGATGGGTGGAAGTGGACGCGACCTGGGCCGAAGAGGCCGTTTACCCCGCGACCAACGACTACCACAACTACATTGCTTACTCCGGTAGCCCTCTGTACAACCCCGAGCAGTCCCTGGATTACGGCGGCAGCGGAAGCTACGAGGATTGCATCTGGCAGCAGTACATGACCGAAATCCACGGCAATCAGATCCTGGTCGATTTCTGGGACTGGCGCGTGACCAACACCGGGCAGTCCATGCTCAACAGCTATCGCTACTGGCTACAGCAGTACGGCAGCGACCTGGAAGAGGCCTTCGCCGAGTTTATCCAGTTCAACAACCTGACCGGATACTACGCGCATGTGGGATACAGCTATCCCGACGCGCCCGAGCTCTACTCGCGCCGAAATTGGAAGAACATCTCGGGTCTCACGACCGCGCCCCAGACCACTTCCTGCAACCACCTGGCTGCGCGCTTTGCACGGCACGCGAGCTTGAGCGGTCTGCCTAACTACCCGAAGGTCACCTTCAGCGGAACGGTCAGCGATCAGTACATGCCCCACGTTGTCATCGACAAGCTTGACGGCACGATTAGCATCTTTGAAGTGGAAGTGGACGGAAGCGGCAACGGTACCTTGATTGTTCCGGTTCTCTTCTCCGCCATCGATGAACTGCTCATCGGCTTCGCGAATGCCGATCAGGTTTCCAACGGCAACATCACTTACGAACTTGGAAGCGACACTTCCGGCGGTTCCGATGCGCCGGTGATTCCGGGTTACGGCAGCATGCGCCTGCACCCGAACTATCCCAACCCCTTCAACCCGAAGACGACCCTTCGCTTCGAGCTGGCCTCCGATTCGCCGGTCTACCTCGAAGTGGTCTCCCCCAGCGGCCGTGTTCTTCGCCATCTGATCTCCGGCGAAAACTACGGCGCGGGCGACCATGAAGTGGTCTTCGATGGTAAGGACGACGCGGGCAAGGAATTGGCCACGGGCGTCTACTTCACCCGGATCCACCTCGACGGCAATGAGACGCAGGTCGGGAAGATCCAGCTCATCAAGTAGGATGCGAGGAGGGCTGATGCCCTCCCCTCATTCCAGCTTCACATGTCATTCGGGGAGGGCATCAGCCCTCCCCGTTTCTCATTTAAACGCTGGATCTGCAGGGGGAGGAAAAATCGTGGACTCTTGAAAAACTGCGCCCACTTGTTTTAATTAAAACAGATCGGGGAATGGCCCATAGGGTTTTGTGGCTGCTTCCGAGTCATCCTATATTCTATCAGGTATTCCGTACGGCCAATAGCTTTGCCCTGCCAAGCTGTTGACAAAACGGGGCAATTCACTAAGATTCCCCCGGTTCCAAGGAGGATGCGCCTCGCAACTTCGAGCGCGCTGAAGGTCTCGAGCGAAGAAGGTCCCATGCCCTTTCCCTGGTACGTGATCATCCCCTTGGTCGCCATAGTTAGCTGGATCATCCAGGAAGTTTGTCGCGGCGTCGCCATTTCCATTGGCCTCGTAGACCACCCCAATTCCCGAAAAATCCACAGCAAGCCCATCCCGCTATCGGGCGGCATTGGCATGTTCTTGCCCGTTTCGATCTTCCTCATCGTCTGGATCGCCCGTGGTGGCGAAGGCATGGGCGTGCTTGCAGGACTTGGCGTTCTAAGCGCTCTCGGTATGATCACCCTGACGGGTTTCATCGACGACTTCCGACCTGTCTCCCCCAGCAAACGCCTGCTCGTTCAGGCCATGGCCTCCTTCCTTCTTTGGAACGTGGGTGTGCGCCTGGATCTGATCCACTTCGGCGGATTCGCCCTCGACCTCGGCCTGTTCTCACTGCCCCTGACCATGCTCTGGTTCATGGGATTCATGAACACCAGCAACTTCATGGACGGCATGGACGGACTGTCCGGCGGCATGAGCCTCATGGCTCTCGGCTCGATTTCGGTAGTAGGATTCATCACCGGTTCGCTCTACGGTCCTGTCGCTCTGATCCTCGCCGTGGTCACGGCCATCTACCTGATCTTCAACCTGAGCACCAACCGGAAGATCTTCCTGGGAGACTCGGGCAGTCTGACCCTGGGCCTCAGCGTAGGTGTGCTGGGTATTCTCGTGAGCCGTGTGCCCTCGGGCGTGGGCCTGGACTGGCACGCCATCGCGCTGGTTCTCGCCGCCTACTCCGTAGGCGTCATGGACGTGCTGGTGGCCATCATTCGTCGCGCACGTCGTGGCGCCAGCGTTTTCAAGGCTGACAAGCACCACTTCCACCATCGCCTGCTTCGCGCGGGTCTGGGTGAAGGCTGGACTCTCGCCGCGCTTCACGGCATGGCGGGTCTGGTTCTCTTCGCGGTGAGCCTGCCGGGCTACGGCAGCGGCTGGGCCATCGTGCAGTTCCTCGTGCCCTCTTCCATGGTGCTCGGCGCGGGTCTGCGCCTTCTGCGAGTGGCCATGGTCAAAGGTTCCGTGGTCGTGCCCCTGGAAGGCGAACCAGCCACTCATGCGAATCCTCGCTTGAGCGTTACCGGAAACGATGACACTGAAAAGCACATCAAGAAAGCTGCTGGCAAAGGTCGTTAAGAATTCAATCTCTGTTCGTGATCACATCAAAACGATATCCGGCTGAAATCAATTCCTGGAACAAGTATTCAAGCTCAGCACGCGAAATGGCGTAGTCGCTATCTTCGTCAGTGATCCTGTGGGCATGCATGATCTCGGGCGGATTGGCCACAACACTTTCGATCGAATTGTTGTCTATGCCCACACTGAAAAGAATGTTGGGACCTTCACGATCACTGACTCTAAGAGTTTCAAAAATGGTCAAGCAAACAGCGTCGAGTGAGGGTGTATGGGATCCTCCGGGATAAGCGAATGACACGGGATTGAACCCGGCCGCTCGCATCGCATCCAGCCCGATGAAAACTTCATTTTCGATGTACTCATCGATGGTATGCGTCTCCAGGTATTGGGCGGCACGCTCATGAAAGGTGCTGTGAAACTGGATCGAATGCCCATCGGATTCCAGGGCGTGTAGTTTCTCGATTTGATCGTCTTCCAGCATCGTGAACCGAGTGATGTAGAAGTGACTCGCACACCGTATTCGTTGAAGAGGTCGCGATTCTCATACCACTCTTCAATGGTTGAGTCGTCGAAGCATAGATAGAGTGGGATTGCCTCCTCATTGTCACTATCGGCAGGACCATGGCTACAAGCGATAGAAGTGACGACCATAAAAGTCAGAAAAAGAGTAACCCTAGAAAACACTGAAGAAGTTGAGAAGCTAGTGAGCATTTCGCCCTCTTTCAATCAGTTCGTGAATTAGTACTGTAGCCTAAGAGAACCGCCAAGCTGATACAAGCTTATTCAAGTTATAACCCAATCATACTTCCCAAACCGTAGGATCATGCTGCTTTACAGCTTCGTATCGTCATGATCTACTGACCCCGTCAATTCCCCATAAGAAAGATTCTCAACGACGGATTCCAAAATGCCACTAGCGCTAGTTACAATCGGCACTACTCGTTTTCTCGGTCTGCTCGAAGCGGCGGATGCCTTGGCAAAGTCGAATCCGGATTGGCAGTTTCGTTTTCAAACAGGGCCCACCGACTTCGTGCCAAGCACGGGTGATCACTTCGAGTTCAGCAAAGCCATTGAGGAAGAGTACGGTCGTGCAGACCTGGTAATTTCTCACGCCGGCGCGGGGACACTTTTTAAGCTGGCCACTCTGGGGAAGCCAAGTATCACAGTGCCCAATCTTGAGCGGGCGGATCATCATCAACTTGAATTGGCGGAGTACTTTCATGAACAGGGCTACTGTCTGCTTGCCCCCACACCCGCCGATCTGTCATCCAGCTTCGACGCAGCCCAGACATTTCAAGCCACGGCCTTCCGGGAAGCGGCATTCGATGCCCAAGCATTCAGAAGTCAGTTTGAAATCACTGATCAATTACGAGTGCACATTCTAGCCACGGAGGGTGGGCATTTAGCCCAGGCTCAGCTCCTGGCCAAGAAGCTGCGTGAGGATGGACATAGCGGAGACATTCGCATTTTCACCGACGGAGAGGCTGCCGGAACGCTGAGCGAATGGGTAAGACCCCTACCCCACTTCTCCGGCAAGGAGCTTTCGCCACTGGCCCGCATCATCCCCTTGCTTCGCTCCAACTTCAGTCGCGAAGCACGCGCCCTGATAAGTAATGCCGCTTCGGCGGATGTGCTCATCGTCCTGGGTGCCGGAGGTTGCATTCCCGCCGCCATGTTGGGCCGAATGCGGGGATTGAAACTCATCGTGTTGGAATCACGCAGTCGCGTGAGGAATCGCTCTCTCACCTACCGCATGCTCGCGCCGCTTACAGCTAATCGCGTTCGGCAGTATCCTCAAAAGGGCAGTCGTTGTTTTGGAGTTCTATTCTAGATTTTTGTAAAGACTGAGATAGTTCCGAGCCTCTTTCTCCCAGTCGCACTCCGCCAAGTACCAAGCACGTGACCCCGACTTCATGTTCTCGAGATTCTCACGCTTGTCGATGAGCTCGGTGAACAGTGAGCGCAGCGCGTCAGGATCGTCGAAAGAAGTGATCAGGCCAACACCGTGACTGGCGATGGCCTCGCGCATGAGAGGGAAGTCGGATCCGATCAAGGCCATTCCCGCGCCGGCATATTCGGCCATCTTCGTGGGATTGGCCAAGGCGGTGTTGGAGTCCACATCGCGGTAGGGCATGATTCCCCCGTCGATGCCTTCACAAATGGCGATGAGTTCTTCCGGTGCGCAGGGTTCGTGAAAACTCACATTACCCAGCTTCTCATTTTCCACCATTTGCTTCAGGTCGGCCAGGGTGCCCTGGGAATCGGCGCCCATGATGTGCAGCCATGCATCGAGTCCCCGAAAGGCCAGCAGCATTTCCTCGAGGTGCCGATTGGCTCGGGACAGACGTCCGTGATAGACAAAACGCGGAAGGTTCTCTGGGCCGGCTTCATTCACTAGGCGACGAGCAGCACTTCGAAGCCTGGGAAGATTTCTCACAACAGTCGCAGGACGATTGCCACGATCAAAGTTGCTGAAGAAAACGTCCTGCCGTTCCTTGCTGGTAATCGCAATGGCATCAGCACTCTTCTGCCAATTGCGCTCTACGCGTCCTTCGAAGGTTTCTCGACCGAAGCGCCCTTGATAAAGTTCGCGCACATCGTAGACAAGACGAGTTCCTCGCAGCTTGGCCGCAAACCTAGCCACAGGCAGGAAGTGTGGTTCATGGAGATGAATCACTTCCCATGACGTGAACAGAAGGCGCAAGAGAGCCCAAGTACTGAAGAGAACTCGGTCGATCATCCGGCCCAATCGCCCAAGCTTCTCGAGCCTGAGTCGTAGCAGGCGATAGAGCGGATTCTTCTGACGGTACTTTGCAGTCAATTTCGCTTCGCGGGTGAAGCCCAACAGCTCTACCTGATGTCCCCCACCAGACAAAGCCTCCGCCGCGCGCTGAGCCCGCCCGTCAAAAAGAACATCGCTTATGGAGATCATCAAGATTCGCATCTAGCGCTCTTCCAATATTTCTCGAACGAGATTCGTGTGGATGTCGGTTTTGTGGCTCATGCGATCCAAACACTCCTCCATAGCACAGTCGAAGACCGGTTCGCAGGGAGGCTCACCCGGCGTCCAGACCGATGCGATACCGAGGTCGCCGGCCAAGGACTGC
>JACNKJ010000075.1 GCA_014382085.1 bacterium | reverse complement strand
ACACGTGAATGGACTATCTCCGGATACGGGGCTTGAAGTCCTTCGCTATCAGCCGAACATCGACGCGAATCTCGTGACCTTCTATACCGAGGCACTCATCTTCAATCCGAGCATCGAGTCGGCATTGGAACTGCTGCCGCCCACGGGATACAGCATCGCCGAGGCTGATACGGCCATCGCATTGGCCAAATCGACTCTGGGTCTCCCCGGTGGACGCTACTACTACAAGTATGAAGATTCTCGTGTCCACACGGGCATGCATTACTTCTACAGTGTCACTTCTTTGGATCACGTAGCGCTCTTCGATGACGATGGAGTCATCACGGAGTACCAGCGTGGTCTGGCGGGCGATCCCTCGTCGGGATTTGTCTACACGGTTCCCCAGAGTGCCAGTCAGCCTGCATGGCAGTTTGACAAGAACCGTATCTACGTGGTTCCCAATCCCGCCACTGCGGCATCTCTCGCTCCCTGGGCTTTGGGCCCCAACAACGAGGATCCCACAGGGCTCAAGGTTGAATTCCGTCATCTGCCTGCGGCGAATTGCGAGATTAAAGTCTTCACGCTGGCCGGTGACCTGGTTCAGACCATCAACCATGACGCCAGCGGAGCCAATGCAAATGGCGACTATGCCAGCACGGGAACCGCCATATGGGATCTTGTGAGCCGTAACGGCCAGGACGTCGCAAGCGGTATCTACCTCTACACGGTGGAAACCAAGTCGAACGATTTCGAGCCCTTCGTGGGCAAGTTCACGGTGATTCGCTAAAGCGGCGATCGCTTGAGTACCGGAGCCTGTCGGCTCCGCAGGAGGTCAAAGGTGAAACGAAGCGCGCTTCTTACACTAATCCTGATCGGCGCCATCGCCACTGGCGCCCAGGCAGGGGATATCTTCGAGAAGGTCGGCACCTTCGCGGGCCAGTTCCTCAAGATAGGTCCCAGCGCTCGAGGTGCGGCCATGGGCAATGCATTCTCGGCGGTCGCGGACGATCCCAGTGCCACGTACTGGAATCCGGCCGGGCTAGTCGAGGTGCAGGGCACTGCCATACACATCGACCACATGGAGTGGCCAGCAGATATCAAGCTGGACTACGTCTCCTATATCTTCAAGACAAGCTGGGTGCCGGGAACTCTGGGCCTGACCGCCAGAGGTCTGACCATGGACCCGCAGAACGAGCGGACGATCTATCTGCCCGAGGGCACGGGTCGTCAGTTCGACGCGGGAGACATGAGCTTCGGCTTCTCCTATGCCCAGTATTTCACCGATCGCTTCTCCACGGGCGCCACCATCAATCTGATCCACATGACTCTCGCGGATCGCAAGGTGAACACGGCCACCCTGGACTTCGGACTCATCTATCGCATCGGCATCCGGGGCATGCGCCTGGGTATGGCCGTGCAGAACATGGGCGGCGAAGTTGACTTTGATTCCCGGCCCTCCAAGATGCCCATCATCTTCAAGGTGGGTCTTGCGGCCACGGCCTTTGATTTCGGGCCGCACCACATGATCGGTTCCATCGAATTCCAGCATCCCGCCGACAATAAAGAGCGCGCGAATATCGGTGTGGAGTATTCCTTCAATCGGTTCTTCTTCCTGCGTGGCGGATACAATGCAGGTTACGATGCCAACAAGTTGGCCGGCGGATTCGGTGTTGAAGTGAATACCAGTGAGAACTCGAGGATGTTTGTGGACTACGCCTACGAGGATCTCAGCGAATTGGGAGCGGCACATCGTTTCAGTGTGAGCTTCACTTACTAGTATTAATCCGGTTCCCGCCGGTGATCGCAAAACGGAGCCCCACTCCCGAAAGCGTGAGTGGGGCTTTTTATGAGGAGTAAAATGAGAGGGACCCGGATCGCCCTGACCCTGCTAGCACTCGCCAGCCTGGTCGGGATGTCCGCCGAAGTGCAGGCGGAACGCGTCCGGGCCGGATTGGCTGAAGGTGAATTGCCCTTCCGCATTCGCTCCTTCTCATTTCCTGCCGATGGTGACAGTAGTCGACTGTTGGTCATCGCCACGCTCCGGGCGGACCTGCTTCATTGGGAAAATGTCGACAGCTTGCGTGCGAGCTTAGATATCAACTGGCAATTGCATTCAGGCGGCCGTCGCCATCGGGAAAACTCCCAACACTTGGACTTCGCCCACTCCCCGGATATGCCGCGCATCGAAGGCCAGATCCTGGCGAGCCAAGAATGGGTGGTCGCGCCGGGGCACTATCGAATGGAATTTTCCGGAGAGGATCCCGGCCGACATACGGGAAGCATTCTCGGCCTGTTTGGGCACAGTCCTCAAGGGCGTTGGTCCGGACGGCTTGAAGCGCGGGACTATGATGAAGGCGTCGTTTCCGACATTCTGCTTTATACGGTAGGGGCCGACAGTCTTTCCCGTCCCAATCCCTGGGCCAGCTTCATTGAAGGTGATCCGTTTTTGGAGTTGTTCTCGGTGCTGCGTCCTCCAGAATCCGGCGAGGGTTGGTTTAGCCTGGAATTGGATTTGTTGGATTCCCAAGGAGAAAGCATCATGCAGCGGCGCGGTGGATGGAAACTCGGCGCGGAGCCCTATCCACTTCGCCTTCGGCTTCCCTTGGCCGGCCTGGATGCGGGGGACTACAACATCGCTCTCAAGACCGGCGGTCCCGGCTTGGAGACCGAACCGGTTTACGCCGATTTCCAGATTCTCCCTCGCGCGAAAAGCTCGGATGCCCAGCGCCTTTTCGAGAGGGTTCAGGCGCACTTGCTTTTCACCGGCAACGATTTTCGCGAATGGGAATCGCAACCTCCGGCACTGCGAAATGAAGTTTTAAGGCGTGAGTGGGAAAACCGCGATCCGGATATTCGCGAGCCCGGCAATCCGCCGAGGGAAGAATTTATTCGTCGATATCGACGAGCACTCAGGCAGTATGGAGGTTTTCGGCCAGGTCCATTGACCGATCGAGGTCGAATGGTGATCCTGCTCGGCGAGCCCGACGAGATCATCGTGGATGTGCTGCCCGAAAACAAAGAATCGCTCATAGACGCCGTGAAGGAGCTACACGGCATCGCGGAGGGTGGTGTACCCGATGCATCCTTGGAGCGAGATTTAGGCCGTGTGGGCCTGGGAGGGCCTGGTAGCCCCGGTGTGGAGAGCGAAGCCTTCGAGATGTGGACATATCGTCTCGGCGGCGACCCTCTACTTCCGGAAACTCGTTTAGGCCTGCGCGAAGTCGACTTGAAATTGATCTTCGTGGACCGAAGCGGCACGGGTGAGTACAGCTTGGAATTCAGCTCCGAGAAGTTTGATTTTTGAAGGGTTTACGCCGATTTGCGTTGGCCTTTTGAAGTTGACAGAAGGGGGGGCGCTCTCTATATTTTGGCGTCCTGAGTCTCCTTTGCAAATCCACCATAGGCAAGTGGTTTAGCGGCAAACGTGAATCGCCGACAAGGTGATGAAACGGCACGAACCACGCCTTTTCTGACCTGAATGAAGGAGTTTGTTCGATGAGCATCAGTAAGGCATGCGCTCGGATGATTCTGGTTCTGAGTCTCGCGGGTCTCATGATGGCGATCCCCGCGTTCGCTCAGGACGAGGGTGAAACGGCCGAGCAGAGTACGGTCTATTTCAGCATCGCATCGGGAACTGTTGCGGATGCCGATACGGCCGGCATGGCCGCCGCCTACACCGATTTCTATTCCGAGGGCGGATTCAACGAGTGGTTCTCCAAGACGCGCCTCGGACGTAGCGGCATCGGCGAACTCTTCATCAAGGGCGGGCGCTTCATGTGGCCGCTGCTCATCTGCGTAGTCGTAGGACTCATCTTCATTCTCGAGAGGCTTTGGACCCTGAGCCGCGCACGCACCAACACGCGCAAGCTCATGTATCAGGTCCAGAAGGCTCTACGTAGCGAAGGCATCGACGCTGCGACCAAAGTCTGCGAGCGCACACGCGGTCCCATCGCCGCCATCCTTCACGCTGGACTGCTCAAAAGTCATCGCGGTCCCGCAGACGTGAAGGAAGCCATCGAAACCGCCGGATCCATCGAGATGGCATTCCTGGAAAAGGGCCTCACCGCCATCGCCGCCATCGTGTCGGTCGCGCCCATGCTGGGCTTCCTCGGTACGGTGTCCGGAATGATCAACGCATTCGAGGCCATCGCGGCCTCCGATCAGGTCAGCGCCAAGCTGGTGGCCTCGGGTATCTCCGAAGCGCTTATCACCACCGCGACGGGTCTGGTCATCGGTATTCCCACCAGTCTGTTCCACTCCTACTTTGTCGGCCAGGTGGACCGCTTTGTGGTTGAGATGGAAGAGACGAGCGCGGAATTGGTCAGCGAACTGGTGGACCTGGGCATTTAAGCGTTATCGCCTAACGAGGATATCATGGGAATGCTCAGCAAAAGGAAGAAGAAGGCGCCTCCCGAGGTCTCCATGGCCTCTACGTCGGACATTGCCTTCCTTCTTTTGATCTTCTTCATCGTCAGTACTGTCTTCAATCTGGAGATGGGCCTGACCATGATCCTTCCCAGCGGTCAGACCGAAAGCGCCGCCAAGGTCAGCCGTAAGAACATCCTTGAAGTGAAAGCTCACTCAGACAACACCGTGACCATCGCCGGAGCGCCGGTGCGGGTGGACGCCATCGAGGACATCGTTCGCGATGCGCAGGATGCCAATCCCAAGGTCGTCGTTGTAATCGAAACAAGTCCCGAGGCCAACTATGGCATTATGGTGGACATCCTCGATGAATTGAAGAAGGCACAGATCAGGAAGATCTCTCTGAAGATGGGCAAGACCTAGGAGTCAGCATGGGTGTTATCGGAAGAAAACCTAAGGAAATGCCCGCCGTTCCGACTTCGTCGATGGCCGACATTGCATTCCTGCTATTGGTGTTCTTCATGACCACCACCATCTTCAAGCATGAAGAGGGCCTGGATGTGAACCTGCCCCGCGCCGAAGCGGCCAAGAAGCAGGCCTCGGAAAATCTCGCCAATATCTGGGTGGACAAGGACGGCTACATCTCCATCAACGATAAGATGGTCTTCCTTTCGGACATCGGTCCCATCATGGCCAAGAAGCTGGAAGAGAATCCGGCCATTTTAGTTTCCTTCAAGGCCGACAACCGCGTGCGCTATGAGGTCATCAACTCGGTACAGGAAGAACTCAAGGCCGTCAATGCAGTGCGCGTGAACTTCTCAAGCGATGTAGAAAAGGGCAGGTAGGGACGTAGTATGGTCATCACCGTCCAACAGCTGATCAAACAGAAATACCCCATGCTACTGCGCTGGGCGGGGCTCTTTTCGGTGATCATCATCCTGTCGGCTTTCATCTTCACGCCGGTCTACAAACCCAATCCTTACAAGCTCAAGGAAGAGGTCTTCGAGATCATCGAAGTGCCCGATGAAATCGAGATTCCGCCGCCACCCCAAGAAATCGAAATGCCCAAGGTGCGCGTGGAAATCGAGATCTCCGACGAGGCCTCCGACGAAGACACCATCGAAGATACCAGCTTCGACGATATCGAATCCATGCCGCCACCTCCCTCCAGTACCAGTGGGGGCGGGCCGCAGAAATTCTTCGCCTTCGACGATCCGCCCAAGCTCACCTTCCAGGCCCCCGTGCGCTATCCCGAGATCGCGCGTGAAGCGGAAATGGAGGGCGTCGTGAACGTGTTGGTCTATGTGGACGAGCGGGGCAAGGTTTTCGACGCGGTGGTGGTCAGTTCTACCGTTCCCAGAATACTTCAGGACGAAGCGCTTCGCGCCGCCCGCAAATGCCGATTCAAGCCCGGCAAACAGCGTAACGTGCCTGTAAAAACGCAAATAATGATTCCCTTCAACTTCCGCATTCGAGGCGGTTGATCAGGAATCCTGCCAGGACTACGGGGGAGCCGCCAAGGCTCCCCTCTTTTTTCCGGCCCGCCTCGAAACTAGGGCCCCTTGTGTCCGTAAGGGGCGAGGTCTCTTAAAGCGAGGTTTGCATGTCCCGCATATTCGCACCCAGTCTGCTTCTGGTCGCTTTCATTTTCACCCTACTTATTCCTGGCCCATCCATGGCCCAGGACGGCAAGGCCATGAGCCTGCAGGAGTGCATAGAGATTGCGAGGGCCAATTCGCCTTCTCTCCTCGGTGCAGAGCAGTCTTTAGCTTTGGCCGGCGAAAATGTGCTGAGCGCCTACGGAGCCTTTCTCCCGCGATTTAGCGCCGATTTTGGCTATGGCCATAGCTACATTGGTCCCCAGCCCGGTCGCGTCTATTTCAATAACGACACTCAGCAGTTTGTCGAGACTCCGGCCGTGCCCAGCGCCGACTATGAATCCTATTCCATGGGCATCAGCGGCAGCCTGACGCTTTTTGCGGGCTTTGGAAACCTAGCGGCCCTCTCGGCTCAGAAATGGGAGCAGGAAGCCACTCGTTCCGATCTGCAGGCCACAATCGCCGCCGTGGATCAGTTGGTGATCAAGGCCTATTACGAGGTCTTTCGCGCACAGAAGATTAAAGAGCTCAATCGCGGCAGTTTGGACCTGAGCCAGGAGTCCTTCGCCCAGGTGCGCCGCGCTTTCATGATGGGGGCCGTGGCGCGCAGCGACACTCTTCAGGCCAGTGTGAATCTAGCTGAATCTCAGCTCGCATTGCTTGAGGCCGAGAGCAGCCTGGATATCGCCATGGTCAATCTGGCCACGGCTCTAGGGCTCGATCCTTCCCTGCGCATCCGTGTGGAAGCGCTGGAATCTATCGATTTCATCGAACTTGATCGCGACGAGGTCTTCGAAGCAGCCTTTGGCTCCAATCCCGATCTGACGGCCACCCGCTCACGCTTGGAAGCTTCGGGCGCTCTGCTAAAACAGGCCAAGAGCGCGCTTTGGCCCAGCGTCAGCGCGGGTTATCGCTATTCCTGGGGAGATCTCAGCCCACCTGACGGATTCGGCGATTTCTTCGATGACAACTACAACTACAGCTTGAGCGTGGGAATGAACATTCCCATCTTCGACGGCTTCCGCACCCGCCAGGGCATCTCCCAGGCACGCGTAGGCAAGAGACTCGGCGAGTTCGGACTGCAGGAGCAGGAAAGGGCGCTTACCCGCAGCTTGGAGTCGCTGCTTGTGACTCTCGAAAACTCGCGACAGAGGGTGAAACTGGCTCGGCACACCATTGTCCTGGCTTCCGAGGAACTCAGACAGGCTCGCGAGCGCTATCGTGTGGGTGCGGCAACACTTTTGGAAGTGAGTGAGGCGGAAGTCTCTCTTACCCGCGCGCGCTCCAGTGAGATCGACGGCATGACGGCATATCTGTCGGCCGTAGCCGATCTGGAAAGCAGCACAGGTCTGAATCTCGCGGGAGGCACCCATTGATCCAGGTTCGTGAACTCAGCAAGATCTACCAAGTGGGCGATCACGAAGTCCGCGCCTTGGACGGCGTCGACCTGGACATCGCGAACAACGAGTACTTGGCCATTATGGGCCCCTCGGGTTCAGGCAAGTCCACCCTTATGAACA
>JACNKJ010000080.1 GCA_014382085.1 bacterium | reverse complement strand
CGAAGAAGCACTTGCCCACTTCATGGATCGCAATCAGCTCTACGCCCAGTCGCCAAAACTTCTGCAGGGTCAACAGCGTCTACAGAGGGAAGTGGAAACCCTGGCCACGGTTTGGACCCAGCTTCGTGGACAACTTGAATTGGCGCGCATCGAAGAGGCTGATCAGAAACCCAGCCTCAAGTTGCTCGACGCAGCCCGGCCGCCCGCCAAGCGTAGTAACCCTCGATACGTCCTGAACGCAATTTTCGGAGCCCTCCTTGGCTTGGTTTTGGCCGGAGCGCGCCTGATCATTGTGAGCTCCGGCTCTCGTGATTAGGAAAATCCTATCCCAGGATCGAGACGATCTTCTCGATGGATTCCTGTTGGTCAGCTTCATGCTATCCCTGCCCTTCTATACCTTTGCCAGCGGCATGCCTCAGCCCGCCGACCTGGCAATGCTGACGCTTCTGGGTCGCTTGTCCATTTCTCAAGCGCGCGCGCGCCGCTTCCCTTCAGGCCTGCGTGAACATGGAGCACCTCTCGCCCTCTTCGTGCTCTATTCCTGGGCTCTGACCCTTGTCTGGACCTTGCGTCTGGGCGAAGTGCGCATGCTGGTCTATCCACTATTCTACAGCTACAATCTGGCGGTCTTCGGCGGATCGCTTCTGCTCTTCCTCCGTCGCGGCGATCGCTTCCTGCGTGTGGCCATGCACGCCGCCGCGGCCACACTGATCCTACAGGTCCTGTTATCGCCGCTTGCGATTCAGGCGGAGGCATTGCGTCAGTCACTTTTCCTCAATGGTCCCAATCAACTGGGCTACTTCGCCATACTCGCTGGAACGATTTTCGTTTTGGGCGACGCACGTCGCCCGGTGCATCCGGCCTATCTCATTCTGGTCTTTGCGACGGCTGCTTATCTCGCGGCTCTGAGTTTGTCGAAGTCTTCGATGCTCGCTCTGGCCATGCTCATCGTCATTACCGGCTTACGTCGTCCCTGGCTACTAGCGGCTACAGGCGCAGCGGCTCTCGCTATCTTTTTCCTGAGTGATTCTCAAACCCTTTTAGGCAAGGTGGGCGAACGGCTTTTCAGCATCGGAAGCGATTTCGACGACAGTCTCGCGGGCCGCGGATACGATCGCCTGCTTTGTCATCCCGCACAGATGTTTTTGGGGGCGGGTGAAGGTGCTTTCTGGCGATTCGAGTCTTTCATCATGGGCGAAGTGCATTCCTCTTTCGGCACCCTGCTCTTTGCCTATGGTTTGCCGGGCCTCATTCTCTTCGCTATCTTCTTGGGCCGTGTTTATCAAAGCGCCGGATTGACTTCCTTCATGCTTACCCTCCCCATTCTTTTTTACGGATTGACCCACCAGGGTCTGCGTTTCCGTCTGCTCTGGGTCTTGCTCGCATTTCTGGCCGCTGGCGATGGCAAGGGAGATCGGGAATGAGCGCCCGCCCCCTTCGTTCCCTTTTGGGTGTGGCCACGGTGCAGGCTTTGGGATACCTCGCCACCCTAGGATGGCACCTGCTTCTTGCTCGATCGGTAGAGCCCGAGCTTTACGGGCTCATCGCATTTTCCCTGGCCCTGATTCTCTCCCTGCAAGTTCTCTTGGCCGGAGGTTATCCGGCTGCGCTCATTCGTTTTTTGCCGACCTTGAGCGCCGAAGACAAAAATGAGCGCGCGCTGTTTCTTCGCCGCAGGGCTGTCAACTTGATCCTTGCGTCGGGCACTCTGGCTATGATCTTGGCCTGGCTCCTTCATTGGCGCGTACCCCAAACTATGATTCTCGGTCTCAGCACGAGACAACTCTTGCTGATTCTCGCCACAGGATTCGCTTCCTCCCTCCTGAACCTCGGCACCGCCGCCCTCATCGGACTTCGCAAACCCGTTCAGGGGGCTTTCGTGGGTGGCCCCCTAATTCACCTGCTTATCTTGCCCACCATGGCCCTGGCTCTCTATTCCGGATGGGCTCAGGCCGATGGCCTTTTGATCATCCTACTGGTTGTGCACGCGCTCGCCGGCCTTAGTTCGGCTTTTCTCATTTGGAAGCCGGGTGCCCGAAGTGAGTCAGGCCGAAACGACTACGCTCGTTTCGCGCGGCGCAGCTTGGGCATTGGGCTAGTGATTCTGGGATTATCCTATCTCGATCGCATCATGATCGGCTGGCTGGGCAATTTCAGCGAAGTGGCCATCTACAGCATTCCCGCGCGACTGGCGCGCCTTCTATACGTGCTCATCTATCTACTCAATCCCCTCATGGGACCACTCTACTCGCGACATCTTAACGCCGCCGGAAAGACCCGCGCGCTGAGCGGCTACCGAAACGCGTCTTTGCTGATGGCAGCCTTGGCAACGCCGCTGGCGCTGATCTTCATCTTCCAGGGGCGCGTTCTCTTGGGTCTTGCCGTCGGCGATCTCTATGCGGAAGGCGCGGGAGTTTTAGTTCTACTGACACTGGGCGCCATGGCCGTGACCTGGTCGGGAAACAACGCGCAACTTCTGCAAATGGGCGGGCGCGAGGGCGGCGAACTGTCCATGAGCCTTTCGGCGCTGGGTCTCAATTTCGTTCTCAATCTACTGCTCATTCCGCGCATGGGCGCATTGGGGGCGGCCTGGGCTACTTTCATCAGCCTGATGATCACCGTTGCCGGTCGCGCCTTTCTTGCCTGGCGAACTTGGCGCGCCCTCCCTGGCGCTCTCGGCAGTGTGCGGCTTCCTCTAGCCTTGGCGGCTTTTCTCGCGGCACATTTCCTCAGTGCTTCTCTGCCCTGGCCTATCCAGTCGAGCTTGGCCTTGCTGGTGTATCTAATCGTGATCGGTACCGATACAATATTGCGGGCTTTGCGTCATTTGGAATTCGCTCTATCAGATGCGCGTTCTCCGCGCCTTGTTGTGCTGGCCGCACCCTCCTTCGCCCTGAGTCGTGCCCATGGGGGATGGTGGCGCCGTCTCAAAGAAGCGGGCTTCCAGGTCTTTGCCCTGGCCCCGCCCGGCCGCGAAGACCACGCGGCGGCTCGCGCCGAGGGCATTGAAACCCGCGTGCTTCCCATGGCCCGCAAGGCCAGTCCCATTCGCGACCTGTTCTCCCTGCTAAGGCTCTTCGGAGAGTTGGCTCGGCTTAGACCAGACATCCTTCAGTTTTCCACACCCAAGGCATCTCTGCTGGGAGCTCTCGCGGGACGCATGGCCGGAGTGCCCGAGCGTGTCTATCTGCTTCGAGGAAGGGCCTATGAAAATTTCGAGGGATGGAGTGCCGGTTTTTATCGGCGTCTTGAAAAACTCATCTGCTCTTCAGCCACGGTGGTAGTTCCCGTATCGGCCGCTTTGGGTGAAGCGCTTACTCGCGAAGGCCTCTGTAGCAAGGAGAAAATTCGCCTTCTTGGGTCAGGCAGCAGTGCCGGCGTCAATGTGCATGCCTTTGATGGGGCGGATGGAATTGCCATGCGTCGAGAGTTGGGAATCGCTGCGGGTGAGCGGACCCTCCTTTATGTGGGTTGGCTTCGATCGGAGAAGGGCATCGACACCTTGCTCGAAGCTTTCCTTCGCCTGAAGTCTGCACACCTGATACTGGCCGGTGAACTCTACGAAGGTGATCCTCTCAAGGCCGAAACGTTAGCGGCCATGAAAGAGCATCCCCGTGTGCATTGTTTGGGATGGCGTGAAGACCTTCCGTCTCTCTATGCCGCGGCCGATGTAGTGGTGCACCCAAGTTTGCGCGAGGGTTTTCCACGTGTTCTCCTGGAAGCGGCCGCCGCGGGACGTGCCGCCGTTTGTTCCGATTGGCCGGGCGCTGAGGAAGCGGTCTTGCATGGCGAGACGGGTCTCATCGTGAAGCGTGGCGATGCCGTTGATCTGGCCCTCGCCCTGGAAAGCCTGCTTGATGCGCCCCACATGCGCGAGCGAATGGGCCGCGCCGCTCGTGCTCGAGTGGAAAAAAGTTTCGATCGTGAGATGGTTTTGGACCTACACACGGCCCTTCTCTTGGAACGCATCAAGGAGGATGCATGATGAGCATCCGCCCCCTGAAGGCCAATGACCTGGCCGCCTTGGCTTTGCTTCATCAACAGGTGCATCCGGGATTCTTCCTCACTCGCATGGGTAGACCCTTTCTCGTGGCATACTACTCGGTAATTTTGAAGGAGGGCGGCATTCTGCTCGGCTTGGAAGAAGAGGGCCGCCTTGTAGGGATGGCTGCCGGTTTTCTTCATCCCGCTGCGTTCTATGGAAGCCTTCGCAAATCGCGAGTGAAGTTTGCTTGGCTCAGTTTTTTGGCTCTTCTAAAATCCCCGTCACTACTCCCGGCGATTTTTGAGAACAGTCGCAGTGTTAGAGAAGATGGCCGCCGCCGTCGAAACGGAACTGCGCAGGTTTGCGAATTGGCGGCTATCGGCGTACATCCGGATTTTCGCGGTGGCGCCCGAGGTCGGCAATTGGGCGAAGCTTTCATTGCCGAAGCCAGAGCTCGAGGTGCCAAGCAGTTACGCGCCAGCACCGACGCTCACGAGAATGATGCAGCGCGAGCCTATCATGCCGGACTGGGATTTCTGGAAGGGGAAGAGTATGAAGTGGGCGGTGGCCGCCGCATGATCGCATTGGAGAAAGAGCTTTAGACTGCGCCTCGGCAGAGCAGCACCGTGGGCACGGTGCGCAGCAGTATCCCCCAATAATTGGTGATGGAGAGGTGGCGCACATAGTGACGATCCAGGGCGGAAGTGCGCATGAGGCCTTCGAGATTGCCGTCGTAGCCGTTGATGATTTGAGCCAAACCCGTGATCCCCGGCAGTTCCTTGTGCCGATCATGGTAGCCGTCGATGCACCGGCCGGCGAAGTCCACCATCGCCGGCATTTCGGGGCGAGGTCCCACCACGCTCATCTCGCCGCGAAGCACGTTGATGAATTGGGGCGTTTCATCCAGACGATATCGACGCAGGAATGTGCCCACCCGCGTGATGCGCCCATCGCCCCGGCGGGTGAGTTTGAGCGGACCTCGCTCTTCTTCGTGGACCATGCTGCGGAATTTAAACATGGGGAAGCCGAGGCCGTCCAGGCCGGTTCGGCGCTGACGAAAGACAATGGGGCCCTTTGTTTCCAGACGAATGGCCAGAGCGATCAAAATCCAAGCGGGTAGCAGTAGAAAAAGGGCCATCACGCTGATGGATACATCCAGAACACGAATACCAATTCGAGTGGAACGGCCGGCTGGGGTCTTCCGGCGTTGGAACCAACTCAGGCAGGTGCTATGATCCAGATCCTCCTCAATGGGGGAGGGACCGGCGGCTTGTTCCTGAAATTCCGCGAGAAACGCGGGCTCCAGTAGGGCGTCCATCTCGAGCTTCGCCGAACTCTGAGCCAAGTCTCGCTCCTTAGAATCGCTGGGTGTCCTGAGTCTTAGATCGATTGCTGTAGCTGCAGCTTTCATACCAGTGACCGCCCAATCTGACCAGCATTAACAATATCGAGAATTGAGGGCTGTTCGGCGGTCTTTGGCGCCGCTAATCAAGGGTTGATTCCCCCGACACCTTCCCTTAGCTTCGGGAAGGTTAGGCGGCGAATAGGGATTATTCAGCGGAGGAATCCATGACAAAGCTTTGGCTGCGAATGTTTTGCGCAGCGGTTGTTTTTACGGCCGTCATGGCGGGCATGCCGGGCGAGCTTCAGGCCCAGGACAAGCAGGCCGAGGTCACCGAAGGTCTCGAGTCATTGAGTCCTGAAGAGCGTGTGGCTCTTCTGGAAATGCTTGGCCAGGCTCCAATGGACGGCAGCAGCACTCAGCGTGATGCCTCGAGTCCGCAAATCATGGTGCCACGCAACGCAGAGGGCATCGAGGAAGTACCTCTCGAAGAATCACCGGAAGAAATGGACTCTCTGCTAATCGAAGAGGAAATGGAAGAAGGACCCACCCAGGCCTTTCGCGATTTCCTGGAACTTGCGGGTCCGCCTGAAGAGGAATTGCTTCCCTTCGGCTACGACCTCTTCCGCGACGTGCCCACCACCTTCGCTCCCGCCACCGACATTCCCGTATCCAGCGGATACCTCATCGGCCCCGGCGACGAACTTCACATTCGTCTCTATGGCAAAGACAAATCCGCGTCCAGTCCCGTGGTAGACCGCGATGGCCTCATCGACTTTCCCGAGTTAGGCCCCATTTCCGTGGCCGGACTGTCATTCGGCGAGCTTCGTGAAATCATGAAAAAGGAAGTGGAGGATCGTCTCATCGGCACCGAGGTGTCGATTACCATGGGACGCCTGCGCTCCATTCAGGTTTTCATTCTCGGTGACGTGGTGCAGCCGGGCAATTACCTGCTCAGTGGCCTGACCAGCATGAGCCACGCGCTCTTTACCTGCGGTGGTGTGGGTGAGATCGGCAGTCTTCGGCGTATCCAATTGAAGCGTGGTGGCGAGCTGGTGGGCGAACTGGACCTCTACGACATGCTGCTCAGCGGTGACAGCTCCGGCGACCTGCACCTGCAGCCCATGGACGTGCTCTTCGTGCCACCGGTGGGCCCCCGTGTGGGTATTCGCGGTCAGGTGAAACGTCCCGCCATCTACGAAATTGATCCGGGACAGAGCGTTGAGGAACTCATCGACCTGGCCGGGGGGCTTTTGCCCACGGCACATCTAGATCGCGCCCTGGTGGAACGTGTGGAGAAGGGCAGCCGCACGGCTCTGGATATCTCCCTGAAAACTTCCGCCGACCTGAAGCTGCAGGACGGCGATCTTGTGCGCATCTTCTCCGTTCCCGATCGAGAAGAGAAGGTGGTCTACCTGGAAGGCAACGTTCAGCATCCGGGTATGCGCAGCCATCGTGATGGCATGAGGGTTTCCGATCTTATCGGCTCCTCGGACGACTTGCTTCCGGAAAGCTATTTCGAATATGGACTTATTGAACGGGAAAACCCCATGAGCCGCGAGTCCGGCTACTTATCCTTCAACCTGGGCGCAATGCTGTCGGGGAATGAGGCCGCCGATGCGGCGCTCAAGCCACGCGATCGCGTCTTCGTTTTCCATCGAGGCCATTTCCGCGAAACTCCCAAGGTCATTGTGATGGGCGAAGTCCGCAGTCCCGGCGAGTATCGTTTCCAGGAAGGCATGCGCGCCATGGATCTGATTCTCGCCGCCGGCGGTCTCACCCACGACGCCTGGACCGGCCGCGCCGAACTTCTGCGAACCGAACCCAAGAGCAAGGAAGTGCTGGGGCGTTCCCTGAATCTGGATAGCGTGCTGAACGGGAACTTCGCCGAGAACGTCCCCCTCATGGATCTTGACACACTCAAGGTGCACAGCATTTGGGAAATCAAACAGCGTGCCTATGTGGAAGTTATCGGCGAGGTGAACAATCGCGGACGCTACCCACTCTTCGATGGCATGCGCGTGAGCGACCTGGTTTTTGCCGGCGGCAATGTGACCGAACGAGCCTACCTCAACAAGGCCGAGCTGACGCGTTTCACGGTGGTGGATGGAGAGCGCCGCGAACTCTGGCGCCTG
>JACNKJ010000170.1 GCA_014382085.1 bacterium | reverse complement strand
GCGCTCAAGGCCAACCTTGAGGGCTTCCGCGTGATGACCATGGACGAAGCCGCTCCCTTGGGCGACGTGTTTATTACTGCCACGGGCATGAAAGACATAATCGTGGACCGTCACTTCAAAACCATGAAGGACGGCGCGGTTGTCTGCAACACGGGTCACTACGATTGTGAAATCAATCTGGGTCAGCTCGAAGAAATCGCCGGCGAGGGCGACGAGATTCGTCCCAACAACGAGGTGCACAGCATGCCGGGCGGACAGCGCATTTACGTGCTGGCCAAGGGCCGACTGGTGAACTTGGCGGCGGCGGAGGGCCATCCTTCCGAGGTTATGGACATGAGCTTCGCCAACCAGTTCATGAGCCTGCTCTGGATGAGTCGCGAGGGCAAGCAGATGGATCCCCTGGTGCACGACATTCCCGAGGTTCAGGACCAGGATATTGCGGCGCTGAAGCTCAAGACATTGGGCATCGATATTGACTCGCTCACGGAAGAGCAGATCAAATACGCCACGGATTACTCGGCGGGAACCTAGAAGAAATCCGGCAGGAAACTCCGGCAGGGAACCAGCCCCCGGCCCGAAAGGTCGGGGGCTTCCTATCAAGCAGCCCTCTTCAGGCGGAATGAAATGTCTAAAATCCTCATGGTCGGTCTCGGCGGATTCCTCGGCTCCGTGTTTCGCTACGGCGCAGGCGAGGTCATGGGACGCATACCTTGCTCCGCCTGCCCACCCTTGGGAACGCTCTTCGTCAATGCTGTCGGATGCTTGCTCATCGGCCTGTTGGCAGGACTGGCAGAAGCGCGCGGAGTCTTGGCCGTGGAAACAAGGCTTTTTCTAATCGTCGGACTTCTCGGTGGCTTCACCACCTTCTCCACCTTCGGATTGGAATCCTACGAACTTCTGCGTATGGGGAATTGGCCCTTGGTCTTGGGCAATGTGGCCGCGCAGGTAGTGGTGGGTCTGCTTGCAGTGTGGGCGGGCTTCATGCTCGCCAAACTCATCTAGCGCTCAGCGGCTCGCTCGGACCATCAGGCCCAATCCCACGACTAGAAACAGGATGTTCGCCACCCATGCCGCCAGCAGAGGTGGGAATATCTGCGAATGACCCAAAGACAGGCCCAGGCGCAGGAGTAGGATGTAGATGAAGGCCAGACCCACGGTCCAGCCGAAACCGCTGGCCAGGCTGATGCGTCGCCGGGTAGCGCTTAGAGCCGCACCGAGTATCACGATTATAAAGTTGGCCATGGGATAGCTGGTCTTGATGTGCAGGTCCACGAGCATGCGCTCGGCGTTTTCACCCGAGCGGCTGGCCCGTTCGATATGTCGCTTCAGCTCGTTGTATTCCATGGCCTCAGGTTTCTTCTCCTCGCGCTGAAAATCCTCGGGAATCAATACGGGGCCAGTGAGGAGGCTAGTCTCGAATCGATGGTGATTTCCCTCGCTCAGAGTGCTGTCGTCGCGGGCCATAGAGCGACGAACACCGTCTTTGAGCATCCATGTTTCCCCCGTCCAGATGCCCTGCTCCGCGGCGGTGAGTTCCAGTAAGTGCGGTCCGTCGAATTTCATGGCAGCCATGTCTGTGAATGACTGCCCTTTCACCGAATAGGTTCCACCCCAGTAGAGCGTACCGTCCTCGCCGCGCTTGAGCACCTGCTTGATGCGGTCCTTGTTCTCGGCACGCTTTCCCGTCTTCTCGCCTTCGTCGATTGCCTGCCATTCTTCCAGCAGGGTGTTGCTGCGTGTCACCGCCACATCGTTGAAGTGGTAACTGCCCCAACTGATGATCAGACCCATGACGAATACGGGAAGGAGTATGCGCAGGAGGGGTCGACCCGAGGCGAGCATGGCGGTGAGTTCGTTGTCTCGTGATATGCGCCCGATGGAAAAGAGGGCGGCCAGAAGCATGGAGACCGGCATGACCACCATGGCGAAGTAGGGGATCTGGTAAAGGTAAAGCCGAACCACCACCATGGCCGGGGTGCCTCGGTCGATGTAGCCACCGATTTTTTCGAAGAAGTCGATTATCACGAAAACGATGATGAAACTGCCCAGCGCGATGACCCAGGATTTCATGAACTGCCAAAGGAGATAGCGATCGAGTATCTTCACGATGGCAGACTCCTTCGTTTATCGATCCATGCGCTAATGTGCTGGAAAAGCGAGAAGGGTCGCGACTCGCGATTAGTCCAAAATAGCAACCAAATCCCCAAGAGGCTGAGCACGATATTAGGCATCCACATGGCCATCCAGGGCGGGAGGAAGCGTCGATCGGCAAGTTGTTCGCCGCCGGTGATCCAGGCGTAATAGCCCGCGAAAAGCAGGATGGCGAAGGCGATGCCCCAGCCCTTGCCACTGCGACCCATCTTGATAGCGATGGGGGCGCCCAGCAGGATGAAAATCAGGCATGCGAAGGGAATGGAGAACTTCTTATGATACTCCACAAGATGCCGTCTCGCCTTGCGCTCTACGCTGGCCGTGTTGAGTTTCAGGTTGTCGAGGGTGCGAAGCAGGCTCTTTTCCAGCGTCACCTTCTTCGGGGGCCCCCGGCCGCGAACTATGCTGCTGCTGTCGGAAGGGTCGGCCATATAGCCTTCCTCGATAAGCCAGGCCTCACGACTGTCCGGCAGCAACATGCCGAAGGTGATGTCCAGGACATCCTGCACTTCCCGTTTCATTCGCGTATGAATCCCGGCCAAATCTTCGCGGGCGTCGTCGACTTTGTCCGACAACATGCCCACGCTCATCTCGCGGTCGCCACGGTGTTTGGAGTCGCGCCGTCTGAGCCCGCGGTCCACGTCCTCCAGAATGATTTCCATGCGATCGAATCTTGTGATCTGAAAAGCCTCGGGCTCCTTGAGATCCACGTCGAACTGTTCGCCGTCCATGAGTTCCATGCGCAGACTGGAGTCTTCGCTGGTTAGCAGTCGGCCTTCCCGGGCACTGATAACCTTTGGGCCGCCATGGTCATCCTCCTCGAAAAGGTAGACGTCCTGCATGAGGCCGTTGGCGTCGCTTTTCTCACGCACATAGATGGAATAACCGGGCACGTCACTGATGAAGCGCCCCGCATCGATGGCCAGGGCCGGCTTTTTCTTGCGAATGTCGCGCAATAAATTCTTCAGCTTGTGATTGCTCTCGGGCAGGAGATAGTTGCTGAAGAGGAACATGAACAGGGTCAGTGCCACCGCTGCCCAGAATGGCGCCAGGATGATGCGGTAGAGACTCGTGCCTCCCGAACGCAGGGCCGTGATTTCATTCTCGGCCTCCATCTGCGAGAAAGCGAGCAGGGTAGAGACCAGCACCGCCATTGGTATGGTTAATGCCAATACATGACCGAGACTCAGGGCTATGAGCTCCAGCACCACCAGAAGTGGGACGTCGTTGACCAGAAAAAGCTCGAGCAGGTCGACGATGATATCCACCATGAAAATGAAGGTGAGGACGCCCAGGCCCAAGAAGAATGGGCCGAGGTGGCTGCGCAGTATGTAACGGTCTGACAATCGCATGCGCGTCCTCTGTATTGCGTGACAGCATCCTGGGCTCTTGCTAACTTAAGGGTCCCCTGCTTGAGGTCACAAGCCCTTTCTGACGGGGCTGGACCTGCCTTATAGTCTGGAATTTCAAGGGGGTTCGAGGCAGGAAACGGGGAAGGAGCCCGTCCCTGGATAGGGACAGGTCCGTCCTCACGAGGGGACGGTGCGCCCGTCCCGATCGAAGGGTTTGCGATGCTTCACCCCCGGCGGCTGAAAAATCAGGCCAGCTCCGGTAGCGGATTAGTGCACCTAATCCTGTGTCTGCTGATGCTCCCGCTTCCCGCTCTCTCCACGGACTTCATTCCCAAAGACAGCACCCATCGATTCGGGCTTCTGGCCTCCTGGCAGGACGCCCGTCTCCGCCAAAACGAAAATTGGATCCCCGGCATGCATTCGAGGCATTGGTGGGCGCCCGATACTCGCAGCCGCGTGTGGACCGCCTATTGGCTCGACAACATGATCGTTCTGCCCGAGAGCGACTGGGTCGTGTGGATTCGCCGGCCCGCCATTCTTGAAAACTTCGAGGGCCTCAGCGTGAGTGACGACCCATGGGCAATCGCCGCCGAGGCTCGCGGCTTCGGGCCCATCACCCGCGACGGTCTGAGCCGGAACGATTACCTAAGGCGGCAGGGCGCGCGCGAGCGTGAACGCATCCTTGCCGAGAAGGCGGCCACACTGCGCAGAGAAGCGGCCCTGGCGGATGCGCGGGGCAGCCTGATCGACTTCAACATTCCTATTCCCCTGCCCAAGAGTGTGGAGCGCATCGTGGGCCGGGGTGACAAGAGCAACATCACGGTGACAGGCCGCGAGACCATCAGTTTCGGCGGCGAGACCACTCACAGCAACAAGTTCGTCACCGATGAATCCGGCCGCGGTCAGTCGCTTTTCCCGCGTCTGGAGATGAAACAGGATCTTTCGGTGAAGCTCAGCGGAACTGTGGGCGAAAAGGTGCATGTGGAAGTTGAGAATAACTCCATGGCGCTGGGTACCGCAGGTCAGAAGATTCGCATTCGATACGAAGGCCACGAGGACGAGATCATCGATCGCATCGAGATGGGCGATACCCAGCTCAGCCTGCCGTCCAGCGGCCTGGTGAGCGCCCCATCGGGCAACAAGGGTCTTTTCGGCATCAAGGTCGTCGGCGACATGGGGCCCTTGGAATTCACGGCCATCGCCTCGAAGCAGGAGGGCGAAACTTCCAGCAAAACGTTCACTAATACAGGCCAGGTGATTCAGAGCGATTACGTGAACGATATCGACTTCCTGGCCAACCAATTCTTCTACCTGGACTTGCCCGACTCAACCTTCAGCAGTTCAGCCTACAAGCCCGACAAGGGGCGCCTGAATCTTTTCGTCGAAGACTTCGCGCCGGTGAACGCCCAGGGCGACATTCAGTACGCAGCCGTGGCCATGGCCGACCTGGAAGGCGACGGTTTGGACGACGGCCCGGACGGCGAGCCCACCGAGGTGAAATCTTTCCGCCTTCTCGATCCCGAGTACGACTACAGGCAGCTTGTGGATCAGGACAACAACTTCATCGGCATCTGGCTGAACTACTCACTGGGAGAATCGGACATTCTCGCCGCAAGCTACATGGCGGGAAACTCCAATGGAGATTCCATCATCATCGGCGACTTCGATATCAGTCAGGCCGAGGGTTGGCTTTCCGAAAATCCCGACACGCTCACCTTCGAGCTCATCAAACCCGAGGCCTACACGCCCGAGTCGCCCACCTGGGACTACATGATGCGCAACATCTACAGCTTGGGGGGGCGAAACATCGATTACAGCACCCTGGAGGTTGAGATCCATCGCGTGTCCACGCGCATCGATCCCAGCTTCCCCGAGGGCTTTCCGCAGTTTCCCTACCTGCAGATTTTTGGACTTGATCAGTACGGTGCCAGCAATGTGCAGTTCGGTCACGACAACAAGGTTGACCAAGCCTGGGTGGACACCGAGAACGGGCTCCTGCGCTTGCCTGCCGCTCACGCATTCGACCCGCCGGTGGATGCGGTCTACGCCTGGACGGCCACGAGCGTGGATAGTTTCTACCTCGATCCGGACGATATCGATCGCAACCCCGATCTCTACAACGTGGAGCATCGTGAGCTCAGCCGTGATCCCATCTACAATCGTTTTCAGATTCGCTTCAAGAGCGCAACGGCTTCGAGTCGTTTCAACTTGAACGCCTTCGACATTCTGGAGGGCAGCGAATCGGTGGTGCTGGATGGGCGCGAACTCGCTCGCGGCACGGACTATCGCATCGACTATTTCTCGGGCGAGGTGGAACTCATTGGCGAGGCGGCTTCTCAACTCAATGTGGACAGCAGCATTTCCATCACATACCAGTATCGACCCTTGGTAGGCGGAGGCAAAAGCAGTCTGCTGGGAGTTCATGGTACCTATAACCTGGGCGATAAGAGCAAGCTGTCCAGCTCTTGGCTCTACGAGTCCAAGCACAGCGGATCACGCCGTCCGCGTCTGGGGGAGGAGTCTACGCGCAATGTTGTGGGCAACCTCCTGGGTAACTATCAAGCTCAACCCGATTTCCTCACGCGCGCGGTGAACCTGCTGCCTCAGGTCGATACCGATATGAACAGCACGGTGAGTCTATCGGGCGAGTTGGCCGTGAGTTTTCCCAATCCGAACATAGAAGGCTTCAGCTACCTGGACGACATGGAAGGCGTGGAGGACGCCGACGATCTCAGTCTGCATCGTAGCCAGTGGGTGACTTCCAGTGAGCCCTTCGACTTCATCAGCAACCTGGGCGGCATCGACATTCCCACCGATCCGGGAAATCGAGCCAAGGCCTACTACTGGTTCCATCCCCAGCAAACCACCTTCCGTCGAGACTTCAATCTGAACCTCGCCGAGCAGGAAGGCAACGAAACGGTGGATGTGCTGCGTCTTGAAATTCCCGTGAATCTGAATCCGGATGATGTCCAGTACTACCCATCTTTGGACGAAGCCGACCAGGCCAACCAGGCCATCGGCGACGGTATTTGGGCCGGACTCATGCGCGGATTCAAAGGCGAGGGTCTGGACTTTTCCGAAGCCGAGTATTTGGAAATATGGGTGAACGACTTCCAGCAGGATGAGAATTTCCGCCTGGGTCGCATCCATTTCGACATGGGTGAGATCGACGAGGATTATTACAACCCCGAGCAGAATGTTTTCGACACCGAGGATCGTTTTAACAAAACGGTGTTCGATGAACTCGAGGAAGACACGGGCCTCGACGGTGCCTTCGACCTTAACGAACCCGCGGTAGATGATCTGCCCTGGGCCGATGGCGACGGCGGTGAGGACCCCGCAGGCGACAACTACGATCCGGTGAAGCAGAGCGACAGCTATCCCGACGCCTACTTCAAGGTGAACGGGCTTGAAGGAAATCGTCGCATGGACAGTGAAGATCTGGACGGCGACGAGGGCTTGGATCAGCGGAACAACTACTACAGTTTCTCGGTGGACCTGGCCGACGCGGCTCTCATCGACATGGTGGAAGTCTATCAAGAAGAAACCGGAGCGCCGCCGGAGGGCAACAAGGCCTGGCGTCTGTATCGCTTGAATCTGTCCGATGCGAAAATTCGCAGTACCGGCGTTGACAAACCCGACTGGAGCCGCATCAAGTACTTCAGGTTCTGGGTGGAGGGCATGAACCGGCCGGGTCAGAATCCGTCTATTCCATTCAACTCTTTGGAAGTCGCGACCATCAAAATTGTGGGTAATCGCTGGAAGAGCCATGGTCTGCAGGATTCCGAAGACGGCCACACGCTGATGCCCGCGGAGGTGTTCCCCGGTGAGGACTTCCGCGTGGAGGTCATCAACTCCAAAGACAACGCCAATTTCGAGTGGCCATTCGGCACCGAAATCGATCCGGACACGGGCTTGCCCGAACGCGAACAAGCTCTGAACTTCGTCTACGAAAATTTGCAGCCGGGCCATCAAGC
>JACNKJ010000377.1 GCA_014382085.1 bacterium | reverse complement strand
AAGACGCCCAGGCCCCGGGAATCGTGCCCGTCTATCCGCTGACCCGGGGCATTCGTCAGCGCTGGCTTCGCGGAAGGGTGGCCGCTCTACTTGAGCGGAAGGATCTCATGGCCGAGTTGGAAGAGATTCTGCCCGAGCCCTGGCTCCGCGAATCGGGATGGCCTACCCGTCGTGAAGCTTTCCGCCAGATGCATTTCCCCGAGAGCCGTGAAGCGGCCGAGCTGGCCCTGGATCGATTCAAATTCGAAGAGGCCTTTCTCCTGCAATTGCTCGGAGCTCTGAACCGCCAGCGTAACCGCCGAGAAAAGGGGCCGGTGGCACCCGCAAAATCAAAGTTGCTCGAAGGCTTCCTTGCGGGACTTCCCTTCACACTCACCGGCGCCCAGGCCAAGGCCATGGAGGAAGTGCTGGGCGACATGCGCCAGGGCTACCGCATGAACCGCCTGCTTCAAGGCGATGTGGGCAGCGGTAAAACCGTGGTGGCCCTGGCCGCGATTCTGCCTTTCATCGAGATGGGCATGCAGGGCGCTTTCATGGTGCCCATCGAAATCCTCGCGGTGCAGCACTACAAGAAGTGGGGGCCGACTCTGGAGGATCTCGGCGTTCGCTGTGCCCTGCTTACGGGCAGCACGCCGGCCAAGGAGCGCCGCGAATTGCTGGCTCGCTTGGCTGAGGGTGATATCCATCTGATATTCGGGACTCACGCTCTGATCCAGGACGATATCCGTTTTCACAAGCTGGGATTGGCGGTGGTGGACGAGCAGCATCGCTTCGGTGTCATGCAGCGGGCGAGTTTTCGCGAGCAGGGCAAACCCCATGTGCTGGTCATGAGCGCCACGCCGATTCCCAGATCCATGGCCATGACGATCTATGGCGATCTGGATTTGTCCATCATCGACGAGATCCCTCCCGGCCGCCCGCCGGTGCTCAGCCGCCTGGTGCCCGAGACCAAGCGCGGCGAAGTCTTCACATGGCTCAAGGAGCGCGTGGCCGAGGACGAGCGGGCCTTCCTGATTTTCCCCTTGGTGGAGGAAAGCGACAAGCTTGAACTGGGCGCCGCCACCGAGGAGTATGAGGCGCTGCGCGACGGGGAATTTAAGGGCATCAACTGCGAACTGCTTCACGGACGAATGAACGGCGCGCGCAAAGCCGAGATCATGGAACGTTTCGCAAGCGGCGAAACTCGAATCCTAGTGGCCACCACGGTCATCGAAGTGGGCATCGATGTTCCGGAGGCCACGGTCATGCTCATTCACAATCCCGAGCGATTCGGCTTGAGCCAGCTGCATCAGCTCAGGGGGCGCATTGGAAGAGGTCGTTTGAAAAGCTATTGCCTGCTCATCCTGCCCGATGAACTCGGCGAGGGCGCGCGGAAGCGCCTGAATCTTTTCGCGGCCCACCGCGATGGCTTCAAGCTGGCCGAGGAGGATCTCAAGACCCGCGGCCCTGGCGACCTATTCGGGGTGCGCCAGCACGGACGTCCCGATCTGCGACTGGTTCATCCCCTGGAAGATGCGGGTCTGGTGGCCGAGGCCCGGGAGCGCGCGCGGCAGCTGGTGGAGACGGATCCCGAATTGATGGCTCCGGATCTCAGGGCCCTGCGCAATCTGCTGCGCCGACTTTTCATGGATCGTTTGCTTCTCTCGGGGGTGGGATGATCCCCATTGATCCCGAAACTGCCGCGTCCGGCACGGCCATTGCAAGCTCCGCAGATTCGTCAGCGGGAGAGAAAATGGAAACGGAGCACATCGTCTGCCCATCCTGCGGGAAGAGCTACCCTGTGCCGCTCAAATTGCGGCAAAAGGGGCGGCTACAGGTGCGATGTCCAGGCTGTGGCAAGCGTTTCCAGCTTCGCCATCCCGAGGCCCAGCTGCCTGAGGTGGAAGTTCCCATTTCGGCGGCAGAGGGCGAAACTCAGGCCGAGGATCAGGAATTGCCCACCACGACGGCAAATTCCGACGCAATGGGGGATCTATCCATCGTAGCTCCTCAGGCCCAGGATCCGGCCCTCTTGGCCAGGCGCAGCAAGCGCTTGGCCCGGGCTCTGATAAGTGATCTACTGCGTGGGCGAGAAGTGGAAAGAAAAATATCACTGGAAGAGGGCACCATAATCCTTATTTTTGGGGATAGCATTCGCCGAGCTTGGGAGGAATTTGGTCACCAAGCTCCCGCGGATTTTGAAGATGCACCTCGTTACTTCAGGGAAGCCTTGAATGAAATCCTTGCCGAAGGAAAACCTCTCTTCTAGGGGCAAACTTATGGGTCCCCGCTTCCGGATCATTCCGGAAATGACAGACGGTGTGCGCCTCATCGTGGATCTGGAAATTCCCAGCGATCTGCGCTACGTAGGCGCTGCGGCGGGATACTTCTCGCGTCTGGCCCGCGAACACGGCTTTCCGGAAATAGTCTGGGCGGAGAACTTGCCACTGGCCATGGACGAGGCCGTGACCAACGCCATCCGTCATGGAAACGGGGAGAGCGAGACCAAGCAGGTCAAATTGCTCGCCCGCTTGGAAAACGGCGAGCTAAAGATTTGCGTGCAGGATGAAGGCGAAGGATTCGATCCTGATTCGCTCCCCGATCCTCGCGAGGACGCCAGCATCTTCCGCACGAGCGGCCGCGGCGTATTCCTCATGCGCACGCTCTGCGACGAAGTCAGTTTCGAAGACTCCGGCCGTTGCGTGAACATGCTGTTTCGCAAGGATGATATCGAGGAAGCCTAGTCGCTTTCCCACTGACTATCATCTTCCCACTTCTTCAGTGAGATTTCCGTCAGCAGATTGTCGATCTGGCTGCGCACGCGCGCGTTCTGGTCGGGTTCGAAAAGCACTTTCTTGATCTGCCCGTGACGATCCTTTTTTACGTAGCGAATGGATTGCAGGTCGCGCATGGGCACGAGGATGTCCCGGCTCGCCCGCACTTCCAAAGGCGTGCCTTCCTGATCCTCGGTGGGATTGTTGTAGGGGTGCATGCCGAGGCCCCAACCATAGGCGGTGAGGGTGCCCAGCAAAACCTTGAGGGTGTTTTGCCCCTGGACGCTGTCCAGATCGAGATCCTCGGCGATGCTGCGCTCCACTTTTTCGATCAGAGGAACGAGCCGTTCGAGGATATCCTCGGGAAGTTCAAGATTCAGAAAACGAGCGAACATCTTCTGGACGACGATTTGCGTTTCAGCCATGGCTTCTCCGGAAATGATTCTGTTACGAGAGGGAACCGAACTCCCGGTTCGAGTTTTGCAAGATCCGCGCCGGAGCTTGACACAAGTCCCTGTAGCAGCCTAGCTTGAAGTATCAGAACAAGCGCCCAAGGTCTTTTTTCGAGTCAAAGGAATGACGATTATGCGGCGAACCCTGACAATTCTGATTCTCATGGCCTGCGCCTGGGCGGTTTCGGCCGAAACTTCAAGCCACCCTCTGGCTTCGACGCCTGAATCCAGCCTAAGTCTCGGCAACTCCTCGCTCTTGCAATGGGGACCCAGCACCCTGGGCTTCAGTCAATCTTGGGGTGGGGGAGAAAGCCGATCCCAGGGATTCCTACTCAAGGAGTTCCGCTCCCAACTGCACCCCAGCCTGGTCTTCAGCGCCAATTTCGGCATGAGTTTCGAACCGAGTGCCATGAGCGGCCAGCAGGATGGCAATGCCCACTTCGTGATTCCCCAGGCTACGCTTACCTGGACACCGGCCGAGAACACCATGATACGCCTGCAATTCTCGCAGGGTAGAACCTGGAACGACCCGAGCTACTTCGGTGGCCGCTACGGATACGATCTGGGTTACGGCCGTCCCGATCCCTTCGGTGAAACGCCCTAAAATCGCTTGACCGTTTATTTTAGCCCGGACTATTCTGCGTTTAGGTGTGAGAGAAACGCAGTACATTTTTAGGAGTCCGGATGCCCCCCATCGCCTGGTATCGTCGCCTGGGCCGTCGTTCTAAACGCAAACAGCTTGTCTCCCAATGGCTTGAGTCCGATGGCCTCGCCTTCGCGCCCCTGCGCGAATGGATGAGGGCTTGCCTGGCCGAAGGGGAGGATGGTGAAGTCGAGGCCGTCTACGCCGAGATCACGGATCTCAGCCGCGTCCCCACGTCCGATTTCGCCGATCTTCTGGATATCAGCTACATGGGCCAGCTCTATGAGCAGGGTCTCCGTATGGCTGATGCCTGGATGGAGCGCGAGCCCGAGGCTTCGGGTCCCTACAATCATGCCGCCCGACTTTACTCTCAGATGGGCCGCTTCGAGCAGTCACACGAGTTGCATCGTCTGGCAATGGCGCGCAGCGATGAATCCGCCGAAAGTTGTTATCAATATGGCTGCACCCTGTTGAGGGAGAAGCGACTGGAGGAAGCCGAGAACGCCTTCCGCGAAGCCCTGCTCCTGGATTCCCGTTTGGGCAAGGCCTACACCAATCTGGGTTTCGCCCTGGATCGCAAGGGCGCCACCGATGGCGCCATCCAACAGTTCAAGCGGGCTATTCAATTGGATCCCCAGAATGCGGCCGGCCACTACAATCTGGGCGCCATTTATGCCGAGCGCGGCGAGTTCGATCTGGCCATTCGTCTTTTCAACAAGGCTTTGGAACTGGATCCTGCCAGTCAGGAAGGACGCCTGAATCTGGGTCTGGCCCTCTTCAATTCCAACCGTCATGCCGATGCCATTGAGCAGTTCGAAAAGGCGCTTGTGCAAAAGCCCGGCAACGGAGAGGCATGGTTCTTCCTAGGGGTGAGTCTTTCTCGTATGGGCGCTCACAACCGAGCGCTGGGGGCCTTCCAGAAGGCCCGGGGCTACTTCCCCGAAGATCCTCGAGTTCTCCACTACCTGGGTCTTTGTCACGTGAATCGCAACGAATATGGGAAGGCCCTGCCCATCTTCAAGCAGGTGCGCGAACTCATGCCCGAGGATGGACGCAATCACTACTACCTGGGCATCGTCTACGACAAGATGGGCGAGCGCGAACGCGCGGAGCGATCTTATCGAAAAGCGGAATCTTTGGGTCACCGGGTGCTCACGCGTGCAGCCGGACAATTCTAAGGCGGCGGCGTGAGCATTTGGGAAAGCTTCATTCTGGGTCTCATCCAAGGACTCACCGAATTCTTGCCCGTTAGCAGCAGCGGGCACCTCACGCTCTTTGGCGCTTGGCTGGGAGTATCGGGCGGAGAAGGGGATCCCTACCGATTCTTCGTGGTGGCCACACACTTCGGAACATTGCTGGCCATCCTGCTCTATTACCGTCGCGATTTAGGCGAGCTCATCGCCTCATTCTTCCGCACACTGGGTCGCGGGGGCCGTCCTCTGGAGAATGACATTCCGCGTTTGAAGCTCATCGGCATCATCGTGGCGGGCACCGTACCGGCAGTGATCGTGGGACTCACCCTCGACGACACGCTCGAAAGGCTTTTCACCGAACCGCTACCGGCGGCCATCTTTTTAACAATCACTGGATTCATACTACTCAGCACACGATGGACGGGGCCGAAGGCTAAAAACGAAGTGGGCTGGAAATCTGGCCTTCTAACTGGCCTGGCTCAGGCTTTCGCGATCTTGCCCGGCATCAGCAGAAGCGGTTCGACTATCTCCATGGCCCTGGCTGCCGGCGTGGATCGCAGGGATGCCGCTCGCTTCGCCTTCCTCTTGGCCATCCCGGCCCTCGTGGGAGCAGCCCTCTTCGATACCTTAAAAATCGAATCCCTGGCAGCTGTCGACTGGCCCGTGATCCTGGTAGGAATGCTTACAGCCTTTGTGTCCGGATTCTTCGCACTGGTCTGGCTTATTCGATTGCTAGCCAAGCAGAGCTTCTGGAAGTTCGCCTTCTATTGCTGGGGGCTCTCCGTATTGGCTCTGGTGATGATTTTTACCGGTAAGCTTTAGTAGGTCCATCTTTGAGATAAGCTGCATATGCCTTGGTTTACTGTACTGAGCCACCCTTAACATCTTTTTATCCGAAATATCCCAAAACAGCGTTGACAGGTCGCAGAGGCTCAGTTAACGTCATTATATCCTACCGCGAGGTGGGAGTATAGTGTAGACATCGCCAACATTCCCGGCCCGCAACCTCTGAGGGTCTTATGAACGAACGCAAAGCTGGAGCCTTACGGTCCTTCTTACAGGAAGAATCTAGGGTAGGTCTGATTGTCTTCCTCAGTCTGATCATGCACCTGGGCTCATTCCAAGATCTAATCGCCCAATCCTCTCCCTCAGAATTCTTCAAAAGCAGTTGTATGGCTTGCCACACCATTGGTGGTGGGCGTCTGGTCGGTCCAGATCTAAAGGGAGTCACCGAGCGACACGATCGCACTTGGCTGGAAGAGTTCATTCTCAATCCTCAAGAGAAACTGAATTCCGACGACCCCTACGCCGTCAGGATTCTGGAAGAGTCCTTTGGTGTTCAGATGGTCCCTGTGCCGGGCATGACGGCCCAGATGGCTGCCAGCTTACTCGATCTCATCGAGAGGGAATCAAGGCTGGAGGAATCTGAGTTTTCGGGTCCCAAAAAACTGCGCGAAGCCACCCCGGATGATGTGGCCGCCGGAGAGCGCTTGTTCACAGGCACCGAGGCTCTTCTCGCGGGCGGACCGGCCTGCATTTCCTGTCATCTAGTTTCGGGGATGAGTGGCCTTGGTGGCGGACGCCTTGGCCCTGATCTCACCCAGGCCGATGCGCGTCTGGGAGGCATGGTCGGACTCTACAACTGGCTGCAGTCTCCTCCCACCGAACAGATGAAAGCGACGTTCAAGGGTCGAGATCTCGTGGAGGACGAAATCTTCGCGATAGCCGCCTATCTGGGTGATGTGGTCGAACGACGCGAAGCGCGGGTCTTCAGCGACATGAACACCATCACATTTGGATCCATGGGACTCATCGGCTCCATGATGATGATGGCCGTCTTCGGCGGAATCTGGTGGTGGCGAATGCAATCGGTCCGAGCGCCCATGATCAAGGCCTCCAAGGTCAGTCGCAGGCAAATTAAAATACAATCGGGAGGACAGAATGGCTGACGGCAAGGGACGCGTTCCCTGGATCACGGACAAGGTATCTCCCGAATCTCGCGGCTGGGAAGAATTCTATCGCAATCGATGGCAGCACGACAAAGTGGTTCGAAGCACCCATGGCGTGAACTGCACCGGTAGCTGCACCTGGAACATCTTTGTGAAAGACGGCATCGTAACCTGGGAAATGCAGGGCACGGACTATCCCAGTCTGGAAAAGAGCCTGCCACCTTACGAGCCGCGTGGATGTCAGCGCGGTATCTCCTATTCCTGGTATCTCTACAGCCCCTTGCGCGTGAAGTACCCCTATATCCGCGGCGTGCTATTGGACCTGTGGAAGCAGGTTCGTCTTGTCCACGAGGATCCGGTGGAGGCCTGGGAATCCTTGGTCAACAATCCTGAGGATCGAAAACGTTGGCAGGAAGCTCGAGGCAAGGGTGGCTTCAGGCGTACGGATTGGGACACGGTTCTAGAGATCATGGCCGCGTCGAACATACACACCATCAAGGAGCATGGCCCCGACCGAATCGC
>JACNKJ010000082.1 GCA_014382085.1 bacterium | reverse complement strand
GGTTTGATGGTAATAAAAAGCACCCATATCAGCTGTAGTCCCATCGGGGTCGGGGGCCAAGGCGCGGGTGTGCATTTGGCATTGGCCGCTCTCGTGGATGAGTCGGGCAACGATAGTTACGCCTGCCATGGCGTGGGTCAGGGCTGCGGGCACGACCTGGCCATGGGCGTGCTCTATGACGCCGAGGGCAATGATCGCTATAGCTGCGACGACTTGGCCCAAGGCGCGGGCAACGCCAACGGAATCGGCGTGCTCCTGGACGCCGCGGGGTCGGACGGCTACCTGGGCAAGAACGCCAACGCATCGGGTTACGGAAATCGTCGACGACACTTCGGTAGCCTGGGCCTTTGCGTGGACGCCAGCGGCGACGACTGGCGCAGCGAGATCGTAGAACCCAGCGCCGAGCGCGGCAGTTTCCGCGGCGTCCGCCTGGATCTCGATGGTCCCGCAGCGGGTCCCGCATGGCAATTGGCCGAACCTCTGCCCTATGAAGGGGAACGCCGCACATGGGACGAATACTTCACCATGGCCGCCGCCGGCGAACCGCGATTCGCCAATTGGAAGAAGGCCGGACACGATTCGCTCATGGCTCATCCCCACGCGGCCATTCCCGTGCTCATCGCGCACTTCAATACGGATTCCGCACGAGAGCGTCACACCCTCAAGGATCTCATGCGCGAGTATGGCGCTGTCGCCGTGGATCCACTGCGGGAAGTGCTGCGTGAAGGTGTGCCGTCATTCTGGCGCTTGGCGGCATGGAGTTTGGAGAACATTCGCGACCCGCGAGCCTACCCTGAACTGATGGCCATGCTTTCCGATCCACGAGATGAGCGCGATCAGATTAGTGCTCTGGCGGCGCTTTCACGACTGGACGGTTTGTCCAAGGGCGAATTGAAGATCTTCGAGCGATACTGCGAAGCGCTTGTAGAGAGCGAAGACAGCTCGACCTTGCTGCTCAAGGAAATCGCCTACAGCCTGGATGCCCAGAGCCTGGGTTCCCCGCACCTGCTCTTAATGCTTGCCGTGCATGAAAGCTATGTTGTGCGCTGGGCCGCCGAGGAAGCGCTGGAGCGTCGCAAGGGATGGGGCGACGACTATGCTCGGGCTTGGAGTGAGTCAGAAAAGCCCGAGGAGCTAGCGCGCCTTGCAGGACTCCTGCGCTATCGTCCGGCCAGGGAAGTTCGCAAACGAATTCGCGAAGCCATGAAGTCTGGCTTCGCGGATGACGCCAATCTGCGTGCGGCGCTCCGGCATGCTCTGGAGGATCATCCGCACAAAGAAAGCAAACAGTTCGATGGACTGTCGCTGAAACTAGGAGATTAAAATGAGCCGCATCGTTCCCTTCGAGATCCCCTCTTCCGATGCTTACCCCCTTCGCGGAAAGATGCACTTGCCGGAGGGAGGCCCCGCTCCGGGCGTGCTGCTGGTTCACGGCTTCAAGGGATTCATGGACTGGGGTTTCTGGCACCTGCTCAGCGAAAAACTCGCGGAGGCGGGGCTGGCCGCCTGCCGATTCAATCTATCGGGCAGCGGAGTTGGCGAGGACGGCGAGACCTTCAGCGAGAAAGATCGATTCGAATCCAATACCCACAGCCGCGAAGTGGAAGATACGCTTCTTGTGGCCGACCTACTCGCCCGAGGCGCCATTCCCGGCGCGCCTACACGCGAAGGCAACATCGGGCTCATGGGTCACAGCCGCGGCGGGGGTGCGGCCATACTCGCAGCCGCACATGAACCGCGGGTGTCACGTCTGGTCACCTGGGCCTCCATCGCCACCGTTCAGCGTTATGACGAGGAGCAGACCCTGGCCCTTCGCGAGCGGGGATTCCTGCGCGTGGAGAATGCCCGCACAGGCGATGTTTTTCACATCAAATTGGATCTGCTCGACGACATCGAAAACAACGCGGATGAACTCGACATCCCCTCGGCCGCAGCCAGTCTGGCGATTCCGGCGCTGATCATCCACGGCACGGCGGATGAGGCGGTGCCCTTCGCCGAGGGATTGGCACTGACGGGAGCCTTTGGTGAGTTCGGAAGCTTCCTGCCCATGGAAGGTGCGGGACATACTTTCGGTGCGACCCATCCCATGCCCGAGCGTATTCCACTAAGTTTGGAGCAGGTGATCACTGCAACTGTGGAGCATTTTGCGAAAGTCTAGCGAGTGAGGGACGCCAGAAAGATAGCGGCAACTTTTTCCAAACCTTCGGCGTCAGTTTCGTCGAAGCGCCCGAGGCGGGGGCTGTCGATGTCGAGCACGCCAAGAAGTTCACCTGCCTGAATCAGTGGCACCACCACTTCCGAGCGCGATGCAGAATCGCAGGCGATGTGCCCGGGAAAAACGTGAACGTCGGGAACGAGTTGCGTTTCCTCAGTGGCCGCCGCGGTTCCGCATACACCCTTTCCCATGGCAATGCGCACGCAGGCGGATTTTCCCTGGAAGGGCCCAAGCACCAGTTCGTCTTCTTTGAGCAGATAGAACCCCGCCCAGTTGATGTCCGGGAGATGCTCCCAAAGCAAGGCCGCAGTGTTGGCCGAATTGGCAATGAGATCCTTTTCGCCTGCGAGCAAGGCTTCAAGCTCCCCGTGAATCTTCTCATAGAGTTCGGCATTGTTCATGGCCGGTCCAGCTCCTTGCTCATGATCACGCTGCGGTAGTTGGTCACGTCCCAATCGGTTTCAGCCACAAGGCGATACCCCCAACGTTCGTACATGCGAATAAGATGCTCCGCACCCTCGGCCGTGTCCAGCGCCAGCTCAGTAGCGCCAAGTTCACGCGCACGCTGTTCGGCTTGAGTCAACATTCGCCGCCCGATACCCTTTCCCTGATACTCCGGCTCCAAACCGAATTGTTGAAGTTTCGCAACGCCCGCACGCTCGTAATACTCCGCACCCTTGGCCGGATATTCCAGCAACAAAGTGCCTACCAAGCGGCCATCCAGTTCGGCCACCAGACACTCGCCTCGACCTACTCGCCTGCGCGTTATTGCTTCATCCTGCCAGGTGGCCACGTAGCGGAAACCCATTTCCGCCAGACCCGCGTAAGCGCGATTGAGCAAGCTGGTGAGCTCGGCCATGGAGTCGCCGGCATTCAATTGCCGAATGGTGCAATTTTCCTCGCTCACGAATTTTCCAGAAGCTCTTTCAATTTGGACAAGAAGTGCGGCCAACCTTGCTTCGTGCCTTCGAAGAATTCATCCCATGCGCTGTCATCGGACATGTTGGAGCAAAGCAGGTGAAGGGAAGTGCCCCCATCCGAGACTTCTAGGGAATATGTGTCGCGCGGGCCACCCGAGTCAGGCAAAGGCGGACATCCTTCCCATGGAAGATGCTGCACCTGCAAGCTGCGGGGAGGATCCCACTTTTCAATACGAGCCTCGCTCACCCCTTCATCACCCCAATCCATCTTGATATGTCCGTCCACTCGGCCATCCACCTCGGCCCTACTTAGGATCCACTGGCTGAGCAATTTGGCATCGGCAATGCCTTCCCAAACGCGTTCAGGTGACGCGGCGATTTCAATACGATGCTCATGACTTCGAGTTTTCATTTAGCTCCTTCGGGAGTTGGCAAGGGCAATGCGAGCATTTCGTTTCATGCCATCCAGCCCGGCTCGCATAACAGGCGTTCCCGCGAAACGTTTCAAAAACCCTGCTTCATCAAGTTGGAGGAGTTCGCTTAAAAGCGGCGTACTTACCAGCTCTCGCGGACGAAAATCTTCGATCTCCGTCATTGGCGCTTTGGTGTTCCAGGGGCAGACTTCCTGGCAGATATCGCAGCCGAAAATGTGATTATCCATCTGCCCGGCGAGATCATCATCAATCTCGCCCTTGTGCTCAATGGTCAAGTAGCTGATGCACTTGCTCGCATCGAGTAGACCCGGTTCGGGGAAGGCCTGCGTAGGGCAAGCCTCCAAACAGGCCGTGCAGTTGCCACAGCGGTCGGCCACTGGCGAATCAGCCGGCAGGTCGAGATCGCAAAGCAGGGCGGCAAGGAAGGTCCACGAGCCCAGGCGCTCGTCGATGAGCAGCGTGTTCTTACCGATCCAGCCCAGGCCCGCGGCGGCGGCCAGTGAACGTTCCAACAGAGGCGCGGAATCCACGCAAACCCGCGTGGCCTGAGCGCCGAATTCTTCGCGAAGAATAAGTTCCACATTTTGCAGTCGCTTGCGCATCACCTTGTGATAATCCCGCCCACGCGCGTAGCGGCTGACTCGGCCGCGCTCGTCGACCGCCTTGTCCTCACTCGGCCAATGGTAATTCATGGAAACCATGATCACCGATCGCGCCTCGGCCAGCAATTCTCGGGGATCTTCGCGCAGGCAACAATTGCGGTGCATATATTCCATACCGCCCGCGTAGCCCGCGTCGAGCCAACTCTGATATCGAGGATAGTCGTCCACGACCAGAGCGGGTGCAAAGCCCACACGGTCGAAGCCCAGTGCCAGGATCGATTCGCGAAGCGAATTGGTTTTCTCTGTGCTAAGCGACATTGGGCTTCACCTAAAGAGTGATTTTGCAGCCAATCATATGGGTCGAGAGATTTCTGATGCTAGCACAGATACATCTAGCACTTGAAACGATTCAGGGTCATTAGAAGCCCTTCCGAATGATTTGGGACAAATCGGTCTGTTTTTGCTAGCTTATGCGGATTGAATACTTGGGGAGAATCGAAACGGAGGCCCCAGATGCGCAAACTCATTTCTTCTTCCCTTGTGCTTTTGACAGTCCTGACTTGGGGTTGCAGCCAGGAGGAGAGTTCCCCCACAGAAAGCCAACCCGAATCCCTGGCGGAAGGAATCCTGGGACCGGCGGGGGGCGAACTCAACGGCGGTGAAATCGTGCTGAGTATTCCCCCGGGCGCACTGAATGGGGACACGGAATTTTCCCTTCACGAAGACGACTCCGGTCATCCTTTTGGCGGAACGGAAACCATCTATCGCATCACGGGTCTTCCTGAACAGCTCGGAGCGCCGGTGAAATTGCGGGTGCGCAATCTGGGTGGCAGGCTCGAGGGTGAAGGCTCCCTACTATTCTTGGGTGAACTTCGCGATGGCACGCACATGGGATCCAGCCAAAGCTGGTTGCACATTGCCTCTCGAGATAGCGCGGACTGGTGTCTCGCCCAACTTGATCGTGGCGCCTACAACCTGGACAATCGCGAAGAAAATGACCTTCAGATCCTCGTCACCAATATCGTAGGCTTCATTCCCTACGAGGACGAAGATCACTTCAGGGTCTATTACAACATCATGGATATGGAACCGGAGTTTCCCTTTCGCGTCCTCGAGGAGTTCGAAGAAACCTGGGATGCCTATTACGCCAATGGGTTCACATTTGGGGATCAGGATACAATCTGGCCCCTGCAGATTCATCTGGCGGTACCGCAATTCTCAGAAATCGCCGAATACTACACCGGCCCATGGGGACGAGGAAAATTCGTACTTGACCCGGCTCTCGAGAACTCTGGGGGCAATCTAGCTCATGTGGTTGTGCACGAACTCTTCCACAATGCTCAGGACTACTTCGATACGCGGCACCCCTCCGACTGGACCACGGTGAATCAGGATCGCGTTTGGCTGGACGAGGCTAGCGCCGCCTATCTAGAAGCCAGCATAGATCCGGATTGGATTCCTCAGGGGCCAAACCTCGACAGCTACCTCGCTCCCCTCGCGGGCATCGGCGGACATCCCACACTTGTAAACAAGGAATACGGTTACGGAATGTGTAGCTTCATTCGCTACCTTGTCGAGCAACAGGGAGAGGAACGCCTTCTCGAAATTTACGAAGCATTTTTTGAGTACGGCAAGATCACCACCGCTTTAATGGATGTGATGGATCCGCCGCTAGAGGAATGGTGCACGGAATTTCAGAAACAAGTGGCCCTGTTCCAACTCTACGACTTCGATCCCAATGGTATCGCCTGGCACTACTGGCCCTTCGATACCGTTTTCTTTGACGCGGATATCGGCTCGAGCCACAGGGAGGTGCTACATGTTCCCGATTTCGGCTCGGATGTGTGGAAGGGTCTCATTGTTGGAGATACGCCGCCGGGAAACAGCAATCTAAAGGTGGAAGTCCTAAGCAACTCAGATCCAGAGTCGTTGCCCCTGGATCTGATTCTCTACGGTCGAAATGATAGTGAACTTCCAGTGCTCCTTACCGAAGGAGAAGAAGAACTGATCTACGACAATTGGAGCGGGCTGCATCAAAACTATGCCGAGCTGATGGTTCAGGTAGTCCGCCCCCATGGCAGCGGGCCGAACTACGACAAGCTCAGCGATGTTGACTTACAGTTGAGTGTGATCGAAGAGGATGAAGACGAAGTGATGCCCGCATTCCTTCGCTCACGTTTCCAGATGAAGTATCAGGCTGAGTTTGCCGATGGAACGACTGACCCCGGCGATGTTTTCGCGATGCAGTATGCCCACGGCGTGATGAACGGGAACAGCTTCTCGGCCTCCTGGGACAGTACTGGCATCTATGATATCCAGTTATCCGGACACCTCGACGTGAACCTGGCCCTGAATCCCCTGAGAGTTTTGAGCTGGTCCTACGAATGGCGTTGGACCTATCCCAATGATCCCGATAGCTACAAACTCTATCAGGCTGAGGGTGGTCCGCTTCCCCTTGATTATGAAGGAAGTAGTTACAAGCTATTTCGACTTGAGGAAGATGCGGTTTGTGAATCACTCACGCATCTATACTTCATCGAAGTACTCGGCGGTGTGATCCAGACCGAGTTGGAAAACTGGTCCTGCAACAGCAACAGTTACCTGAATGTATACATGTCCATCATCGAGCCATAGTTTAGTTCTCAAGAACCTGGAGTACGTCGTAGCGCTGGTTTCGCAGTGCCGGCGTGAATCCGGCGTCACGAATGAGCCTCTCGATTTCCTCGCGGGGCATGAGGAACTTCGCGCCCGCCTGGCTAACCACGTTTTCTTCGAGCATGAGACTGCCGAAATCGTTTGCGCCGAAACGCATGGCCACCTGGCCGATCTTCGCGCCCATGGTTACGTAGCTCAGCTGAAGGTTGTCGATATTGTCGAGATAGAGCCGCGACATCGCAAGCACACGCAGGTATTCCACAGAAGTGGCCTTGTTGGTTTTCAAGTGCGTATTCTCTGGCTGAAAGGTCCAGGGAATGAAAGCCGTGAAGCCAGCGGTTCGATCTTGAAGTTCACGTAGCCGATCGAGATGCTCGATGATGTCGGTATCTTCCTCCACGTGACCAAACATCATGGTGGCCGTGGTGCGCATGCCGATTTCGTGAGCGATCTCCATAACCTCAAGCCATTCATCCGAGGAATCCTTGAGCGGCGCGATCTTCTTGCGCACGGGATCCGAAAGAATCTCCGCGCCGCCGCCGGGCACAGAATCGAGCCCGGCCTTGCGCAAGCGAATGAGCGTTTCCTTCACTGACAGTTCGCTGAACTCCGCGATGCGACGAATTTCCACCGGGCTGAAGGCGTGAATGTGGATCTCGTAGTTATCCTTGATCCAGCGCAGCATGTCTTCGTACCAGTC
>JACNKJ010000086.1 GCA_014382085.1 bacterium | reverse complement strand
GGCCTGCCCGAGCTGCCGCTCTATGTGGTGGTGGTGGATCCGGACTATCCCCAGCAGCTTTTTGTGGGCAGCGATGTGGGGGTCTACTACGCCTCGGCGCCGGCCTATGCCTGGCAGGCTCTGGGTACGGGGCTTCCTAAGGTGCCCGTACTGGATCTGAAATTCCACCAGCCCACCCGCAATCTTGTGGCGGGCACCCACGGCAGGTCCATGTTCCGTCTGGATCTCTCGCAGATGACCTCCGTAAACGATTCACCCGAGCAGCCGAGTGCCGCCCTGCTCGGCAATTTCCCCAATCCCTTCAATCCGAGTACCGAGATCCGCTTCCGCCTGGCCGAGCCCGGCCCGGTGAGCCTGGGAATTTTCGACGTCTCCGGCCGACTCGTCCGACAATTGCGCCGGGCGGAGAGATTGCCTGCCGGTGATCAGAGCGCAAATTGGGATGGCCGCACCGACAGGGGCGATTCGGCTCCTTCAGGTGTCTATTTTGTTCGCCTTGAGGCGGAAAATGACTCGCATTCCCTTAAAATCCAACTATTGAAATAAGCTGGATACCCACCGACGCCCCTCCCTAGGGAGGGGCTTTTTTTGTGGGCGACAAAAGTCGAAGCTTTTCAAAAGACCTACCCCGCTTGAATATGATAGAATTAAGGATCAAAAGATCGGAATTGCCGGATACGCATTCCAGAAATGCCATGAGAAAGGACCGGAGATGAGAATCCCGAAGGGTCTTCTTGCGCTATGCTTCGCCCTCTTCGCGCTGAGCGCGATGGCGGCGACCACAACCCTCCCCATAGGGGATGAGCTCAACGGATTAACTTTGACCGCGGCCGAGGAGAACGTCCTCAGCTTCCGCGCCGAACTGGGAAGCATCGAGGCTTTGGAAGTGAACACGCCCGAGGGCCTGTTCACGCGCCTGACGATTCCCGGCTTCCACTCTTCGAAGGTGGAAGGCGCTCCGGAGTTGCCGCAGATGAATCGCCTATACGAGATCCCCTTCGGGGCCAATACTCGTATCGAGATTCTCTCCCTTCAGACCGAACGAATTCGCCTGGCGGATTTCGGATTTGAGCATCGCATCATGCCGGCACAGCCCAGCATGCCTAAGAGTGCCGATCCGTCCACCTGGCCCTTCATCTACGACCATGGCAGCTACAGCAGCGATCGCGTCGCCTATGAAATGGTGAAGGTCGTCCCCATGGGCCGCCTGCGTGCCGTAGACCTGGGACGCCTGGAAGTGGCGCCTTTGGCCTACTTCCCCGAGACGGGCGAATTGGAGATTGCCACCAAGATCGAATTCGAACTTCGTTTCGAGGGCGGCGACACTTTCGCGGGACAGGATCTCAAGGCAGCCGTGCACAGTCCCTTCTTCTCGCATCTCTATGAAGGATTCGCCGGCTACCGCGGACTTCATGACGACTATCCTGATCGCGTGCGCGATCTGGTGACCATGGTCATCATCGTCCCGGAAGAATTCGAATTGCACATGGAAGAATTCGTGGATTGGAAAATCCGCCGCGGATTCAATGTGATCGTAGGCGTCATCGGTTCGCCCGAGGTGGGAACCAGCACCAGCAGCATCCAGGCCTACATTCATGGTCTTTACAATAATGGCACGCCCGAAGTCCCGGCGCCGAGTTTCGTCATCTTCGTGGGTGACGTGGCCCAGTGTCCGACCTTTTTCGAGAGCGGAGACGCCACCGACCGTCCCTACTGCGATGTCGAGGGCGACCTGGTTCCGGATATCTACTACGGACGCTTCAGCGCCACCAATCCGACCCAGTTGAACGCCATCCTGGACAAGACCCTGATGTACGATCAGTTCACCATGCCCGACACGAGCTATCTCGGCGAAGTCGTGATGATTGCCGGCATGGACGGAAGCTTCGGTCCCACCCACGGCAACGGCCAGATCAACTACGGAACCGAGCACTACTTCAATGAAGCGCACGGTATCTCCAGCTACACGTATCTGTATCCCGCTTCCGGCAGCAACGCCGCGAACATCGTACAGAACGTGAGCGACGGCGTGGGCTACATCAACTACACGGCCCACGGCAGTCAGACAAGCTGGAGCGATCCGAGCTTCACCCAGTCGAACATCAACGGATTGCAGAACTACGGCGAATACTGCCTGGCCGTGGGTAACTGCTGTCTCACGAGCACCTACGACTACGGCGAGTGCTTTGCTGAAACTTGGTTGCGCGCCGCGGACAAGGGTGCCATCGGCTACATCGGTGGTTCCAATTCCACTTACTGGGATGAGGACTACTGGTGGGGCGTGGGTTACCATCCTTCCTCGCAGATCGACGGATCGGCCTATCCCTACGAGGATACGGCCCTGGGCGTCTATGACGGCCTTTTCCACGATCACGGCGAGGACATGGAGCAGTGGTACGTGACCAACGACGCCATCATCTTCAGCGGAAACCTGGCGGTGATGGAATCGGGCTCCAGCCGGACTACCTACTACTGGAATATCTACAACCTCATGGGCGACCCGAGCATCGCCACCTACCTGGGCGTTCCCGGACCCAACCCGGTTGTGCACCCTGAGACCATCTTCACCACCTGGTCGAGCATCGCCATTGACGCGGCGCCCGGCAGCTACGTGGGCCTGACCCGCGACGGTGAAATTCTCGGTGCGGGTACTGTGGCCATAGACGGCACGCTGGACCTTCCGGTCTTCGCGGCTCCCATGCTTCCCGGTGCAGCCGAGCTGGTGGTCTTCTGCCAGAACTACGAGCCCTACATCGTGGACGTGAACGTGATCGTGCCCGCGCACATCACCATGAATCCCGACAACATCGACGCCAATTTGGCCACCGACGTGACCATCGGCGTCTTCGAGTATGACGGCGTGACGCCCAAGGAAGGCATCGAGGTCTGGGCCGACGGTCTCGAGTATGAGAGCGGCCACGCTTTCACCGATGCCGCGGGCTATGCGACCATCAACGTAATCTATCCTTACGGTCCCAGTATCGACGTGGTGGGGCAGGATCCCGCCGAGACCTGGGAACTATTCCGCGATCCGCTGACCGTCAATGCCGATCCGCTCATGGGAATCTCTCTGAGTGTGAGCACCGACATTGGCTTGAGCGGCGCCTTCGCCCTGAATCTGCCGGGAACCATTACGGCTTCCGGATTCGGCGGCGTGCCCGCGCATATTCTCTATGCCTATCAGGATGGTGTTCTGATCGATCAGACCACCGAGAACTCACTGACCATCACGCCGACGGCCCTGGGGGAAGTTGACGTTTTCTTCGCAAAGGACGGCAGCAATCTCGTGACGGCGTCCTTCGAAGTGATCGAAGCCTACGGTACGCTGACCGGTCATGTGGATGCCGACGGATCTCCGGCCGTGGGGGCCTGGGTTCGTGGATACGACGCCTTGGACGTCATGGTTTTTGAAACCACGACCGACGGAGCGGGCAACTACGACATGGGCGAAGACATCGTGGTGGCGGAGTACGACATCGCGGTGGACCTCTTCGGCTATCTGCATCACGAAGAGACCTTCTTCCTGAACTACGGCGCAAACACCCTGGATGTGAATCTCGCTCCGGCGCCCGCGGGTGTGATCTCCGGTACGGTTACCGATTCCGAATTCGGTGATCCTCTGGAAGCCACGGTGAAGGTCTATCGCACGGATACTGGCGAGCTCTATGCCGAGACCACGAGCGATCCGGGCGACGGCAGCTATACCACGCCGTCTCTGCCCTACTTCGATTACATGGTCACCGTGAAGGCTTGGCACTACATTCCCGTGACCATCGGGATCGAAGTGGACGAGCCGGTTATCGTGAAGAGCTTTGTGCTCGATCCCACCATTGGCGATCTGCTGGTCATCAACGACAGCGGCAAGAGCACTTGGAATGAGGCCAAGGTCGACGAGAAGTCCGGCGCTATCATTGCCGAGGCTTACTCGAGCAATGTCGGCAAGGCCTGCACGGATATCATTTCTGACCTGGATGAGATCGGCTATACGAGCACCATGGAAAGCATGGGCGAAACCGATCCTCTCACTTGGGTCAATTATGATCTCGTTCTAGTTTCGGCCGGCGACAACACCGAACCCTTCGGTGACACCAGCTTCACCAACGCGCTTGTGGACTTTGTGGAAGTCGGCGGGCATGTGCTTATCGAAGGTGGAGAGGTGGCCTACGACCACCAGAGCGGCGATTTTGCCACGCAGGTGCTGCATCACACCGGCTGGAATCACGATCAGAGCGGCAACGTGACCATCGCCGAGGCCGATCACTATCTTGCCTCGGTACCCAATCTCATTCCCGCTTCGATCAGCATGAGTTATTCAGGCTACGGCGATCATGACGCCGTGGACGTGGCCGCCGACGCGGTGACCGTGGGTAGCTGGAGCGACTATGCGGGCGACGGCAGCATCATCGCCTACGATCCCAATCCGGCGCCCGAAGGCGGACAGATCGTCTTCTTCGCCTTCAACTACTCGGCCATGGACGCGGCCGTGCGGCCTCTGCTTCTGCAGAACGCCGTCACCTGGCTCATGACCCAGGAAGTGGGCGACTGCTCCATCAGCGGTGCGGTGACCCTGGAAGGCGAGACCGACTATTCCGGCGTGCTCGTGGAAGCCATCCCCGGTGGCGGATACGTTTACACCGGCGCCGACGGTCTCTACTCCCTGCCGGGACTCTATGCGGGCGGCTATGAGATTCGCGCCAGCAAGAACGGTTTCTCCACGGAAATCGCTGAAGTTCCGCTGGGACCGGGCGAGGACGCCACAGGTATCGACCTGGATCTGTCCATCGTCTACGAAGCCACCTTCTGTAGCGAACCCGGATTGGCCATCAATGACAACACGACCATTGATGACAGCATGGACATCAATCTCGGATCGACCGTGACGGATATCGCGGTCTTTGTGGACATCACCCACACTTATCAGGGCGATCTCATCGTCACCTTGGAAAGTCCCGAAGGAACTAGCGTGGTCCTGCACAACCGCACGGGCGGAAGTGCGGACAACCTGATCGGTTGGTATCCGGACGACATGGATCCAGCCGGTAACCTGGAGGACTTCATCGGTGATGTGGCCGACGGTCTGTGGACCCTGACCATCAGCGACAACGCCGGCGGCGATTCAGGCACCTTCAACGAGTGGTGTCTGAAGATCACCTATTCGGGTGATCCCACCGATGTCATCGATGCTGTCCCGGCGGTTCTGGCCCTGGGTCGGAACTTCCCCAATCCCTTCAACCCGAAGACCATGATCCGCTTCGACCTGCCCAAGGCCGGCACGGTGGATCTCGCGGTCTACGATGTGACGGGTCGTAGGGTAGCCACCCTGATCACGGCCAATATGGATGCCGGCTATCAGGAAGTTGAGTGGCTGGGGCGCGATGACCATGGCACGCCCATGGCCAGCGGTGTTTACTTCAGCCGCCTCGCCTTCGACGGCCAGGTACTCCGCTCGAAGATGCTATTGCTCAAATAGGAGATCTGGGAGGGCAGATGCCCTCCCCTCATTCAAGCTTCACATTTCACTCGGGGAGGGCTTCGGCCCTCCCCGTTTTCCTATTGAGACAGAAACGTCTTCGCGGAGTATCTATTCGGGAGATGGTGCTTCAGCTTGGCGAAGAGGTAGCTCCAAAAACAAGGGAAGGGCACTTTCCTGGGCGACATGTGAGGCGGGCATATCGGAGAAATTCTGCAAATTCTATGGCCCCGCCGAACCGGAGACAGGAGAGAGCCCTTCCCTTGTTTTTGGAGTTGCCACTCCGCCTCTCCGGAATTACTCTGTTTCTTCCACGAGATTTTCACCTCAATTTCCAGGAGCTTGGCCAATGAGCAGAATCACTGCCGTTCTCTGGTCCTCCGTGGGAAAGAAGATCCTGACAGGCCTCACCGGGCTCTTCCTGATCGGCTTTCTCGTCGTCCACCTGCTGGGCAATCTGACCATCTACATGGGTCCGTCAGCCCTCAACGGCTACGCCGCCTTCCTCGAAGGAATCTTCGACGGATGGTTCGTCACCCTCTTCGAAATCGGCCTCATCGCGCTCTTCCTCGTTCACATCAGCGCCGCCGTGGCGGTGGCCATGCTCGACAAGAATCGTGCGCGACCGATCAACTACAAAAAATCGGTGGACGCCGGTGGCAAGAGCCGCAAGACCTTCTCGTCCACGACCATGATCTGGACAGGCGTCATGCTCTTCCTCTTCATCCTCGTGCATGTGTGGATGTTCAAGCTGAACGTCCCGCACCCCGAGCATGGCGGCCATGCCGATTACTACTCGGTGGTGATCGATGCCTTCAAAAATCCCATGATTGCCGGAGCCTACGTGCTGGTCATGGCCATCGTCGGTTTCCATCTGCGTCACGGCTTCTGGAGCGCCTTCCAGTCCATGGGCTGGAATAACGACCGATGGATCGGCCTGCTCTACACCCTCGGCCTTATCGTGGCCCTGCTTCTCGCGGTGGGCTTCCTTCTGCTACCGGTCTACGTCTACTTCTTCCTTGATCCCTCAGCCGTATCCCACGCCAGCCTGGGAGGTCTGTAATGTCCCAGATCCTCGACGCAAAAATCCCATCCGGACCTCTCGCGAACAAGTGGGAACAGCACAAGATGGATAACAAGCTGGTGGCTCCGGCCAACCGGCGTAAGTTTAAAGTCATCGTGGTGGGCACGGGCCTAGCCGGTGGCGGTGCTGCTGCGACTCTTGGCGAACTGGGCTATAACGTTCTGAACTTCTGCATTCAGGACACGCCGCGTCGCGCGCACAGCGTTGCGGCCCAGGGCGGCATCAACGCCGCCAAGAACTATCAGAACGACGGCGACAGTACCTATCGCCTCTTCTACGACACCATCAAGGGTGGCGACTATCGCTCTCGCGAGGCTAATGTCTATCGACTGGCCGAACTCAGCGCTGGCATCATCGACCAGTGCACCGCCATGGGTGTGCCCTTCGCCCGCGAGTACGGCGGCACGCTTTCCAATCGCAGCTTCGGCGGCGTGCAGGTGTCCCGCACCTTTTACGCACGGGGACAAACGGGCCAGCAGCTTCTCCTGGGCGTCTACAGCGCCCTGGTACGCCAGCAGGCGGCAGGCACGGTGAAGAGTTTCCCGCGTCACGAAATGCTCGACCTGGTCATCGTCGATGGTAAGGCCCGCGGCATCATCGCCCGCGACCTGACCACCGGCGAGATCAAACGCTACGCCGCCGATGCGGTGGTGCTTGCGACAGGCGGCTATTCGCCGGTCTACTTCCTGTCCACCAACGCGGTGAACTCCAATGCCACGGCCCTTTGGCGATGCCACCAGCGGGGAGCTTACTTTTCGAATCCCTGCTTCACACAGATCCATCCCACAGCCATTCCTCAGGCGGGAGATTACCAGTCCAAGCTCAGCCTCATGAGCGGGAGCCTGCGCAACGCCGGGCGCGTTTGGGTGCCGGGGGCCGTGGGCGGAACCCGCAAAGCCCCGGACATTCCCGAGGCCGAGCGCGGCTACAGCCTGGAGCGGAGCGGTCCGGCCTTCGGAACCTTGGGGCCCTCCGACACTGC
>JACNKJ010000017.1 GCA_014382085.1 bacterium | reverse complement strand
TGATTGTGCCAGAAAGCTCTACTTATAGGGTGTCCAGATTTAGGGGAAGCTTATGGTATCGTATCCCGAAGCGCAAAGATCGATATCGATGGTTACGTTATAGCGGGGAGTGTATGAGTAGACTACGTCCGGAGCTGTGGAACCCGAATAGGGGCAAACCTCATCGTAGTCATGCACGTTGTCACTTGTATTGCCCGAATCCCAGAAGGGAATGCTCCAGATCGGAAGAGCAGTTCCGATGGTTTCACCTCCCTCACGACCGTCGGGAGTCCCGGGATTTCGGCCAACATGGGCCGTACCTTTGTCCCAGGAGAGATTTGCGGCGAAAGCCGCGGGGATGATGAGGATGAGCATGACAATGCCGATACGGGTAATCATTTCGACCTCCTCCAGCACAACACTTGACACCATGTTTACCTACATGGAAGAGCATAGCACCGCTTGCTTCCTTGGTGGGAACTTGGCCACTATTTTTGGAGAATACAAAAATAGGAGGGGCTGTCGGCCCCTCCTAAGTCGCTACAGTCGAAAGATTTAGAACGGTTTCGCGTAACTCAGCCCAATCGTCATCTGACTCATGTGAAGATCGGCTTCGCCGCCACCCATTCCCGGAGGATTGCCGGGAGGAATCGAGTTTTCGCCTTCGACCGTGACTTCGGGCGCATACATAACGCCGAAGGTGAGTTCACAACCCTTGGGAGTTGTCCAGGTTCCGCCGAAGGTGTAATGGCTCTCGACGACGCCGGGGGCAAGTATATTGAAGAGCGTCTCACCGGCCGGAATCGGCTGGGCGCCGTGATTGAAGCCGGCACGCAAGTCCAGAGTCTCAGTAGCGGGGACGATCAGTCCGAGTTTGAAGACGTCCATGTCTTCCCAACCGAATCCGGGACCCTCGTCGCCGCCCAAAGGCTGTCCTTCGAACATCTTCGACATGGGATTGGCGATGGAAGCGACTTCGCTGTAATTGATGTGAGCCCAGTCAAAGGCCACCGTAGCCGCACCAGCATTGTAGGCGAATCCGGCAGCGTAGCTCGAAGGAATGTCAAAGTCGCCCGCTTCGGCGAAGAGGCCGGCGTACTCGTCAAACTCAGACATGTTCGTTTTGCCCTGGTAGGCAGCGCCGAGTGAGAGCGCTTCGCTGAGCTGTCCCATGTAGCCGACCCGGAATCCAAAGCCGGTGGATGTGCTGGCGTCATTGTCGGTGAGATTGTCTCCGTCCATTGAGGCCGCAGCGAAATTCTGAAGCCCTGTGGCCTCGAAGCTCTGCCATGCATAGTTGAAGGTCACACCGATGGCGTTACCCGGCATGAACTCAAAGGCAAAGGTGGGAGCGATGAAAAGCTGGCTCAGATTCACTCCGGCATTGGTCGTGCCGAACAGACCGATGGGGGTCGTGTAGCTGGTGTTCATTCCACCGTTGCCGTAGACCGAAAGTCCGAGCGACATGACATCACTCATGGGCCAGGCAATCCCGAATTCCGGCATGAAAAAGCTGGCGGTGTCGTTCGCGTCGTAGTCGCCGTCAACGCCAAAGGCATTCCCGGTGATGGCGCTGCCACGATCGGGACGGAACCAGTCGACGCCCAAGTCAACGCGACGCTCTATGAATGCAAAGCCCGCGGGGTTGTTACCGCCGGCCATAGCGTCCTGGGCCAGGGCCAGCCCGGCGCCGCCCATGGCCTTGGATTTCATGCCCACACCGTGGCTGAAGTAGCCGTTGGTGGCCAGAGCCAGGCTGGGCAGCAGTAGCAGGGCGAAGATCGCAATAAATTTCTTCGAGATCATGTGCATCCCCTTTTTTTGGTCCAATAACCAAATAGGTTGATGGAGCGATCCTATCGCCCCGCGAGGAAACATATTCGGACTAGAGGGCCTGAATGTCAATATCAGTTTCCCCTTGTGAATATTGTTTCAAGATTCCGAATATTCTATTTATACTTACCTGGAGACGCAAATGGGGGACATATTTCTTTGCCGATTCGCGAGGCGAACTCATTCCCAAGCTCGGCCTTGCCTTGGGTGTGATGGGCTGAGACGGCCCTTTCTGCTACAATTCCCTCGCGCGCAAAATAGAGGTTAGATGATGAAGCGAATCCAATTTGCTATCACGATTCCCTTGCTGGGGTGCTTTTGCTTCATCACTTCGGCATTGGCTCAGCTAGAACTGGGCAATGGAGTCGTAGGCTGCTCATTCTCGGAATCCGCTCTGACCTTTGACCTCGATGCCTACGAGTTCGGATCTTCCTTCAATCTGATGCCCCAGGGTGAATATCCCTTCGACGCGACCATGACTCCCAATGGGCGTGAAGTTTGGTTGACGGGTGCTTCGGGTGCCGGAGTGGTCGTGGTCGACGTGGCCAGTGGCATCATCACTCAAAGAATCTGGGTGGGGGATTACCCGGTTTCGGTGGCCTTTTCAGCCGACGGATCGCTGGCTCTGATTTCATGTCGCGACGAGCGCGAAATCTGGCGCATCGACACCACGGACTATCAGATTCTTGGGCAAACCGACACAGGTTTCCTCGATCAGGGGCCTGGGAACATCGCCCTGGATCCTGTCAGTGGATGCTTCTACCTGGCCGAGTGGGCCTCAAATACCCTTTGTGAAATCTCACCCGACGGCATGAGCGTTCTGCGTACAGTTACTTTCGGCGAAATGTTCTGGCTACTGGTGGTAGCCCCCGACGGCTCAGAGGTCTACATCGTAGATCGTTTCTACAATGCGGTCTGGGTGCTGGATCGAGCCAGTTTCACGCCTGCAGATCTTATTGATGTGGGCAGCGACCCCTGGGGATTGGACATCAGCGCCGATGGAAGGCAGCTAGTGGTTTCATCTCGAGGCAGCGACAGCGTGGCCATCATCGAAACGGAAACTGGGCTCAGGCGCACACTATCGCTGGTTCCCGAGGCCGATCCTCGCGATGTGGATATTCTCGATTCGCAGGGCCTGGCCTTCGTCACGGGCGGATGGTTGGGCGATTATCTGAACCCCATTTTCGTCATCGATATCGAGTTGGGTCTTCTTGAAGAAACAATCTGGGTCCCTGAGCCTGCCATCAACGCCAATGTCATCGCAGTTCAGGCGCAAATGCCTGGATTGCCCACTGAGGTCGCCGATTCGCCTCGACTGATATCCGGGCTTCGATCCTGGCCCAACCCCTTCAATCCCAAAACGGAAATCAGCTTCAATCTTGCTGAGCCCGCACGGATAGGTGTGGAAATTTTAGACGTACGCGGCAGGTTGATACATCAACTCAGCGAAGGATACCTGGATTCCGGAGAGGGACGCATCAACTGGGATGGCAAAGATAGCAATGGTAATCCGTTACCCACGGGGGTCTACATCTGCCGGCTGATTGCTGCCGGGGAAATTCAAAGTCGAAAACTGACGCTGCTTCAATAGAGCCCTGCTCGGATCATCGGGCCGGCAAGAAAACATCAAAGGAGAAACAATGAAGGCCACGGCTAGAATTCTCTTTCTCACGCTTCTCGTTTACGCCCTGCCATCCCTTGCCCTAAACGGATATGTAGGATGCTCAAGTTCCGACTCCGCCGATCCCTTCGATCTGACTAGTTACGCTTTTGGGACGGGGATCGATCTATTGCCATGGGGCAACTATCCCTACGATGCCACCATCTCACCCGATGGCAGCGAGGTCTGGATTCCCGGAGCGTCGGGCGATGGGGTTGTGGTGATCAATAGAGCCAGTGGCACAGTTAGCCACACCATTTTTGTGGGGGAGTACCCGGTATCGGTGGCGTTTTCTAGTGACGGCCTCTTCGCCTTGGTAGCCTGTCGCGACGGTGAAGGACTTTGGAAGGTGGACACGAGTACATACTCCGTGACCAGCATTACCTCTTTACCAACAAATTACCAGGGTGCTGGAAACATCGCTCTAGATCCTGTAAGCGGGCAATTCTATGTGGTGGACTGGTACGATGAGCTTCTCTTTGAAATGTCCAACGACGGAAACACCGTGCTGCGCCAGGCCGACTTGGGAAACTCACTTTGGCAATTAGTGGTTTCTCCCGACGGAACAGTGATCTATGTGACCGATCGCGGCACAGATCAGATTCGAGTGATCGACCGGGAAACTTTGACCCAACTTGAAACCTGGCCCGTGGGTGATGACCCTTGGGGTGTCGATGTATCCGCTGACGGCAGCATGCTGGTGGTAGCCTGCGAAGACAGTCACGAGGCTTGGATCATCCATACCGCTACGGGTCAGAGCAATTCCATCATCCTGAATTCATTGGCGGATCCGAGAGATGTGGACATTCTCGATGAAGACGGGCTGGCCTTTCTGGCCGGCGGAAGCATTACGGGAGCTGATCCCATTTACGTGCTGAGTTTGTCCGATGAGATCATCGTGGGTATTCTCGATGCTCCCGGCGGGAACACCAACGTTATTGCTGTACAGGCGCAGATGCACGGCGACGGTACGGATGTTGTCGAATTGCCGAGAGTTTTGAATCTTTCAGCTTATCCCAACCCCTTCAATCCAAAAACGGAAATCCATTTCACGCTTAAACGTGGCGGTTCCGTCTCATTAGCGGTCTTCGACACTACAGGTCGCAGGCAGCGAAGGCTTATCTCGGCCTCTGAAATGAGCGCCGGCGATCATAGCATTGTTTGGGATGGCCGGGACGATTCCGGCGAGAAGGTTGTAAGCGGTATCTATTTGCTAAGTCTACAAAGCGCGGAATTGAACGAGCAGCGCAAGTTGGTGCTGTTAAAATAGTCGAAGGGGAGAAGTGATTTAGCCCTCAAGGCCCTTGCTGGTATGGTAGATGGCCTTGTCGAAAAAGAGCACCACGCGGCGACTGAGTTCCATGACGCGATAAACGTCCATGGGGCTTTCGAGCACCTGATGGTGGCGGGCAAAATTCCAGATTTCACGACGCAACAAGGTAAGAGCGCTTAGCACTTCGGCGGTGGAGAATCCTTGCTCGCGGCGCTCACGTCCTAGCGCGAAGTAGAATTCGGCCAGCTCCCGATCCTCGCCCTCGGTCCCGAGCCAATGTCGAAATCGAGTGAGTGCTTCCATAGCACGTTCGCGAATTTTCCATTCCTCAATTTTCGCATAGTTGGGAGTGGTTGGATTTCCTCGTACCGACAAGAGCCAGTTCAAACTGATCTCCTCAGCTTTATCTCGAACCAGCTCCACGAGCGCGTCCGATAGCACCTCGGCATCACTATCATCGTGAAGGCTTTGAAATGAGTCTTGGATAGCCCACTCTTCCCGGTGCAATCTGGCACAAATCTCAGCCGCCTCCCGGTGGGGGGCAAAAGCCAATTCGGGAAGAGCGCGTAAGGGGAACCAGTCGATGGCCTCGGCGTCGTCGCCGGCGGTGGCGACTCCATCCACTTGTTCCACTTCAAAAATCACAAAAAGCAGGTCGCCGTAGAATTCATCCGCGCTGGAGTCTGCGCTGAGTAGGCGCATGATTCGACCTGTGAGCTCCGTTTCTTCTTTCAGCTCACGGAGGGCCGCTTCGGCGATAGTCTCACCGCTTTCGGCAAATCCCGTGGGCAAGCACCACATCCCCTTATGGGGCTCATTGAGTCGCTTCACCAAAAGCACTTCCCGTTGACCGTTGAGAACGACGGCAGCCGCTACCGGCAATGGATTGCGATAGTGCACGAAGTGACATGCCGGGCAGACCGCTCGTGGCCGTCCTTCAATTTCTCGCGACACGAGAATGGCGCCGCAGCGATCGCAGTAAACGGGGTCCTGAATCATCGAGGCCTCCGACAGTAGAATGCACTGTCATCCTTTTCGATAGTGATCCTGCCATAGCGGTCCAGAAAGGCCATGCTTTTTTCCACAAGATTCGGAGGGAGAGCAGCGTCATGCTTGAATCGGCTGTCGATGAGTGGAAGCTTGAAACGAAGATATTCCAAGAAATCCGCCAGATCATGTCGATAGAAAATTAGGACGTTACGGTAAATGGATCGTTCCACCCTCTCAAAATGTGAGGATAGTAGGTTTTCGCCGTTCTCCGTGGAAAACTCACACAAAAGTTTCGCCAGAGTGGTTCCATTCGGATCGATTCCCGTTGCGCGGAAAATCCCAGCGAAACTGTTCTCACTGTGAGTTAGACACCAGAAAGTTCCTTTGGGTTTGAGTACCCGCGAGACATCGGCAATGATCTTGGGGAAGAAATAGAGCGAATAGGAGCTCATAACCTTGTCGAATTGGTGATCGTGAAAAGGAAGTCGATCGTGTAACTGGGCCTGATGGAATTCCGCATAGCAGTCTCGTGCATTCACGCGATGCATATAGGTGCGCTGATTGCTTTGACATGCGTCTAATCCCACGATTCGTGTGCCCGGCGGCGATCGTCGCGCCACTTCTTCAGCCAGGAAACCGAAGCCGCATCCAAGGTCGAGAATTTCCTGCTCGTCTGAAAAATCCAAAGGTTCCAGGGTCGCCTGGCGAACATCGGTGAGGTGAGTGGAGTGTCGGCGAATGAGAGCCGAGATGGCCTCGTGCTGGCTAGGGTTCGAATAAGTATGGTGCAAGTCCGGCATACAACCATTATTCCGGCTAGGGGAACTAAAAGCAAGCGCCTCCAAACGATTTGAAGGCGCTGCCGCAATGGAGGGTACTTCTTTACGATTTCAAGCGTCGACGATGAGCTCGCATAAGTAAGTGCCAAGCCAAAGCCGCCAATATCAAATTACTCATTCCGAAGAGAGTGCTCGTGAATGATTCGGAGAGTCCCTGCAAGATGAGCTTGGGCGCTATCTCGGTGGCCGCAATGATGGCTCCGAGCGCATGGTACAATCCCGTTATCTGACCATAGATGCCCAGAAGTGCGCTGAACCCGCCCCAAAATAGAATGGAGTGGATACCGTGTTCCGCGTCACTCTCTTCGTCGCCCAGCGGTTTACTCAGGGCCATGGCACGCCGGATGATCTGGAATAGAATCAGCGCCAAAAGAAATAGCAGGAAGTAACCCCAGATTCCTGCGCCCTTGAATAGGGTCAACATGTGAATCTCCTCAGTTTCTGGACCGCGTCGATTCGCGAAGGAAACTCAATTCCACGGTCACGATTGTTTGTGCCTTGTTGGAGAGGGTGAACCATGTGAGGGCCGTGGCCAGGGTGATCGAGAGGCTGAAGAGAAGCAGTGGAATGCCTCGCTCAAGCCACTGGATCAGATATAGCCAGAGCCCATCGTAATTGAAGATCAACTTCTCCAAGGCCAGATAGAGTTCGATGGAGAAGCCGAATGCGCCGAGGGCCGTGGCCAGGAGACCCAAGAAGATCATTGTGGGTAGGCCTCGATGAACGCGTCCAATTCGATGGTCTTTGCGCAGGAAAATCTGATAACTCTTCCACAATCCCAGCAGAAGCGTGGCAAAGCCTAGAACTGCAACCGGCCAAACGAAGGGGCTCGGATTTTGGAAAAACGCTTCGCCGGTCATTTGTGGGATGCCGGTGGCAAGGAGGATCAGAACGAGAACGGTGAAGAGCCCGCGCTCCCATCGCAGCTGAGCCTGAAGGGACAGGCTGTCCATCCAGCGACGAAACAGAGTTTGGTGTACCTCCACCAATTGC
>JACNKJ010000194.1 GCA_014382085.1 bacterium | reverse complement strand
CGTTTTCAATCGGGGATGGAGCGCAGTCTGTCTGAATCGTTCGTGTGGCCAGGATTCAAGGCGCTCCACGAATCCGGTACGCACCCCGCGAAAGGTGGAAAGCACATCCTCAACTTGAAGCTCGTTGAAACCCGCTTCCTCCGTTCGACGATTGCTCATATCGGCCGGACGCAACTCGGCACGACCCTCCTCATATTCACCAAGCCGTCCGTCGAACAAGGCCTCCACTTCGATGAGGTGGCCCGCGTGCTCCTGAATGGACCAACCATGATCAGGTCGCTTCACCAGGATTTGCCGCGTCAGTTCCAGAACGCGTTCCTCCAGGCGAGCTGGAGTGCCTCGCAGACGTTCGATGAGCATGGGATAGATTTCTGCGGGAAAATCGAATGCGAAACGGCGCTCAACCCAAAGCCGCGATCCTTCTCTATTAGAATCACTCACCGGTGAAATCCCGAATATTGAACCAGAACCACAGGAATGCCATTTCGAGTGTCAGGATCAAAACATATAGACCAGTTCCTAGATGTAAGACAAATGGCTTTCCCGGCCATTCTTTCGGCTTAAGATGATCCAAGACATCGTTGAGCATTAGAACCTCTTGAAGGTGGACGATCTCAGCCTTAATGAGAGCCATGCGATGGTGGTTTTTCACGATATAGAAAATGTTCATTATGGCAAAGAATGTGAGGAGTATTCGTAGGGATTCAAGCTTGGCGAGCTCTGGTAGTAGGCCTGCACCAATTATCGGAAATGCGAAAATAAATGTCTGGAATTCTTTGGTCCGATAGGCTCGTAGCTCTCGGTAGAGTTGGTTGAGTAGCTCCCGAACAGATTCGACGCTAAGATCGAATTCAAGCTTCTTACTCGGCTCATTCATGACACTCTCCCTTGGACAGGATCAATCGTCAGCATACAAGGTCGACACCGAGAGAATCAATACTACCATACCATCGTTCACCTCAATTTGTGCTATCGTTTCAATTGGCATTCAACTCAATTCAATTACTTGGAGGATTGGATTCGCTGTGCACAGATTAGTTTACCTGGGAGTCTTGATCACTGGTCTGTTGTGCACATCGTCTTGTGACACTAGTTTTTTGCACAAGGATGCCGATCTGCAATTCTATGCCGCCGCCAGCCTCAGCGATGCTGCGCGCGAGATCTGCCAAACTTGGAACACCCGCGACTCCCTGCACGTGACGCCCGTTCTCGCCAGTAGTTCGACCCTGGCAAGGCAAATCAGCCAAGGCGCACCGGCCAGCGTCTTTCTGTCCGCCAACGCCGAATGGATGGACTATGCCGAGCAACACTCGGACCGCGTCATTCACAGCTGCGACCTGCTTAGCAATCGCCTGGCCCTCATCGTTCCCATGGGCAATCCCATTCGTCTGGAAAATGCCGCGGGCCTGCGCGGCCGGGCCCTGCAGCGCCTGGCTCTGGGCGATCCTTCCCACGTGCCCGCGGGCATCTACGCCAAAGCGTGGCTCGAGGAGGCGGGGCTATGGAATGCCGTGAAGGATCGCCTGCTTCCCGCCCAGGATGTACGAGCGGCCCTGGCCTATGTGGAGCGCGGCGAAGCGGATGCGGGCATCGTCTACGTCAGCGACGCCAAGGCTGCAGGTTTCGAGCCCCTGGCTCTGGGCGATCCGCCGCGGCACATGCCTATCGTCTACCCCTTGGCCATGCTGGCCGAACCGGACGGCAGAGATCCCGGCGAGGGCGCCCACCGGTTCTACGACTGGCTGCTTGGACCCGAGGCTCGAGAAATCTTCGCGAAACACGGGTTCATTACTCTGGATAGCCGCCCTTGAGCGCCGCCGAATGGCAGGCCCTGGCCCTGTCCCTCAAGGTAAGCATGAGCGCGACCCTTTTCAGCTTGCCCTTCGGCATTCTTCTGGCCGCCTGGCTTGCCTTGGGCAAGAGCCGCCTGCGTTGGCTGGTGGACGCCTTGGTGCAGGTGCCCCTCGTGCTTCCGCCCCTGGTCACCGGCTATCTGCTGCTCATGCTATTTGGACGCCGCGGCCCCTTGGGCGGAATGCTATCGGCCCTTGGCATAGAAATCGCCTTCGATTGGAAGGGTGCCGCCCTGGCGGCGGCCATCGTCAGCTTCCCCTTGCTGGTTCGCGCCGCACGCGCAGGATTCGAGGCCACTGATCCACGTCTTGCCGAAGCCGCCCGCACCTTGGGCGCCGGTCCGCGAGACGCTTTCTTCACGGTTACCTTTCCCCAGGCTCGGCGAAGTGTTCTGGCTGGCGTCCTTTTGGCTTTCACGCGGGGATTCGGAGAATTCGGCGCAACCATCGTGCTGGCCAGCAATATTCCCGGGAAAACGCAGACCGTCCCCCTGGCCATTTTCAATCAGATCCAGGGAGCGGATGGGGAAGACGCGGCCCTGCGCCTGGTGATTATCTGTGTCCTGGTTAGCTTTGTGGCCATGATCGCCGCTCGCCTGCTGGACGGTCGCCCAGCGCGGAAGGACGCCGATGCTTGAGCTCAAACTCCGTTTCCGGCGGGGCCCCTTCAATCTGGAGCTCGACACGACCCTGGATCAAAGGGTCACCGCCTTTTTCGGTCCCTCAGGCTGCGGTAAAACCACCCTTCTCAACCTCATTGCTGGCCTGGCGCGCCCTGAGAGCGGACGCATTCTACTGGCCGGGGAAACACTTTTTGACTCCGAAGCCGGCATCGACCTGCCCCCCGAGCGCAGGCGCGTAGGCTACCTGTTTCAGGAGGGACGCCTCTTTCCTCACCTCAACGTCAGTGGCAACCTTCGATATGGACTGCGGCGCAGCAAAGATGGCGGAGCTCTGTTTGAGGAAGTGGTGGAAGTTTTGGAACTCCATAATCTGCTCCATCGGCAAGCTCAACAGCTGTCCGGCGGGGAAAAACAACGGGCTGCCCTGGGCCGGGCACTGCTGCGAGCGCCGTGCCTGCTTCTTTTGGACGAGCCCCTGGCCAGCCTCGACGAGGACCTCAAGGGGCGCATCCTGCCCTTCCTGGCGCGTACCGTGGGGCACTTCGATCTTCCCATGATCTATGTCTCTCACTCCTCCGCCGAGCTGCGATCGCTGGCCGACCACGTGAAGCTTCTGGAAAACGGAAAAATTGCAGGTGAGGGTGATCCGGAGGTCCTTTTCCCGGGCTCCACACCTTTCCCCAAGAATTCTTGAGGCATGTCGGCTCCCCCCTATTGACGCTCTTTACGGGAAGTCTTAATCTGCGAATCACTGCGCGACTTCGGGATGCGCGATGCGGAATGAATCCGCCGCGGAAACCCGAATAACTGGGCAAGGAGCGGGACAATGACCACGACATTCCAGGAACGGCTTGAGGCGCTTTTATCAAAGCGGAACGACATCAAGGACAATATCCCGCGCGCGCAGATGATCCGCGAAGCCATCGAAAACGGCGAGGCCGTGGCCAGCGCAAACGGCGCCCTTGTCACCTGGACGCCTCCCGAGTCCACCGGTCGGAGCCCCAAAGACACACTGATGGTTCGCCGCCCCGAGAGCGAGCACACCATCGACTGGGACGCTCCCAACAACATTCCCCTGGAGCCCGAAACCTTCGACATGATTCTCGAAGACGCCCTGGCCTCCATCGAGACCATGCCCAATGTCTACAAAACCGATCGCGTGGTTGGCGCAGACCTGCGCTATGCACTTCCGGTGAATATGGTCAGCAGCCATGCGGTCATCTCGGTCTTCGCCGACAACATGTTCCGGCCCTGGTCCGATGAGGTGAAGAGCAAGAGCATTTTCGGCGAGAAGCCCTTCACTCTCATCTCCCTCCCCTACCATAAGCTGGATCCGGCCAAGTACAAGGGCCGCCTGCGCGAAGATCCGCGTCTGGGACACACCTCCACCATGGTTGTGGCCATGGACTATGACCAGCGCATCGGTGTGGTCTACGGCTCGGCCTATTGCGGTAGCAACAAGAAGCTCATCTTCACGGTCATGAACTACTACCTGCCCGCCGAAGGAATCCTGCCCCTGCACTGCAGCGCCAACGAAGGCGCCAACGGTGACAGCGCTCTCTTGCTCGGTCTCTCGGGCACCGGCAAGACCACTCTTTCAGCCGACGCCAGCCGTGCCCTGCTGGGCGACGACGAGCATGGCTGGGACGACAACGGCATCGCCAACTTCGAAAACGGTTGCTATGCCAAGCTCATCGACCTGAACCCCGAGAAGGAACCGGAAATCTTCAAGGCCTGCTTTGAGAAGCGGCCCGTTGAAGAACACGGCGCGGTCATCGAAAACACCATGATGTGGCCAAACGGAACCTTCGATCTCTACGACGACCGTCTCACGCCCAACAGCCGCGGCAGCTATCCGCTGACCTTCCTCGACAACATCAAGGAATCGTCCACGGCGGGCCACCCCAAGACTATTCTCTTCTTGACCGCCGACGCCAACGGCGTGCTGCCACCGGTCTCGAAATTGAATCGGGAACAGGCCATGCTCTGGTTCCTCATGGGCTACACCAGCAAACTGGCCGGAACCGAGACCGGAATCGTGGATCCGGTGAGCACCTTCTCCCGCTTCTTCGGTGCGCCCTTCATGCCTCGCAATCCCGACGACTACGCGTCCATGCTGGGTTCGAAGATGGACGAGCACGGCACCCAGGTCTTCCTGGTGAACACCGGCTGGAGCGGCGGCGCCTACGGTGAAGGCTCTCGCATGGACCTGCCCCTTACCCGCGCACTTTGCAACGCCGCGCTCGACGGCAAGCTGGACGATGTGGAGTACGAGCAGGACCCCATCTTCAAGGTATTCGTGCCCAAGAGCTGCCCCGGCGTCGAGGACTGCAGCCTCCTGATGCCAGTGAACACTTGGAATGACGAAGGCGCTTTCAGGGCCCGCGCCGAGAAGCTCGCCAGCGATTTCGCGGCCCACTTCGACAAGGCCTACGGCGGCAAGGGTCTTGATGCGGCCATCGAGGCTGCCTGTCCGGGCAAATAGAATGAGGGGGACGATGATGAAGAGAACACTTTGGGCCATGTTGGCCCTGAGCGCCATGCTGCTGGCCGGATGCGGCGGTTCGGACGATCAGGCCAAGGCTCAGCCTGAGAGCGGCTGGTCCGGCGGCGCCGAGATGACCATCGCCGAGGCGACGGCTCTGGCCGAATTGGGCAATAAACCGGCCGAGTTCGTCGGCAAGACCATGCGTCTTGAGGGCGAAGTGGTCGCCGTCTGCCAGGGCACGGGTTGCTGGGTTGAGCTGTCCGACGAAGCCGGCAACAAGTTTTATGCACGCAGCATGGATGAGAGCATCCTCTTTCCCACCGATTGCACGGGAAAGAAAGCGGTGGTGCAGGGCACGGTGATCGCCATTCCACCCGCAGGGCATGACGATCATGAGGAGGGAAGCGAAGAGGGCGATCACTATTGCCCCGAGCCTACCTACATGCTCAGCATCGAGGCCGCCAAGTTGCTTTAGCGGAAATCTCGGCGGGATTGACGACCGCCTTCCGCGCCACTAGAATGGCGCCGGTCTCAAGGGGCCGGCGCTTTTCATCCCAACGAGAGGCAAGCGAGGCAAGATGCCGAGGAATCTGTCGACCATCGTTCTGATGCTTCTGGCCACATTGGCATTCGGCCAGGAACTGCTCGCTCCCCACTCGCTCAATTCGGCGTTCACCCTAAGCCACGGTCGGCTCTGGCTGGACAACGAGGAGTATCGCGACTTCTTCAGCGAAGATTTCCTGCCATCCTGGACCTTCCGCTACGATCACAAGATTTGGAAAGGCCTGCAGTTGGGAACGGGTGTGAGCGCCACCGGCAAGAGTCGCTTCATGGAAGACATCTCCCTGGGTTCAGAAGAATACCCCGTGCGCTACACCTATACGTCTTTCCAGTATCAATGGGAAATCGGTCTGCGCCTACGGCTACCTCATGTGAAGCGTCTGGCCTTTTTCGGCAGCCTGTCGGCCGTCTATAGCGGACTCCACGCCGAAACCACCGGTTATTCCCTGGGCTACGAAGCTGGTTGGAGCGACTTCATCCCCGCTTCGGAAATTCGCCAAGGCAGCTGGGGCAGCCGCGCCTCTCTGGGATGCTCCCGCCCGATCTGGGCCAACGTGGGCATTCTCGTGGAAGGCAGCCTCATCCAGCTGGAGAACTACGGCGAACCTCTGGATGCACATCCCGCCGCCGGCGCCTGGAATCACTCGGGCATGCGCCTGGATGTTGGATTGATCCAGCAATTCTAGGTCGCTCGTGGTCTCCTTTCCCTCCAGCGAAGCGGCTTTTCAACGAACGATTGTGAGTCTTCGAACCGGAGCGAGGTGGAAAGGCCGCGAGCGTGTTGACTTCTCTCCCAGCCTGCTTTTATTGAGGACTTAAGAGGCTTTTTCCCGGGCCGAGTGGACCGGCGATACTAAGGAGAGGACCCGCAATGACCGACTTCCTGAAAACTCTGAAAATCGAGGATGTGAACTCCGGCGCCAGCACCGATCGCTTCATCAAAAATCCCGGCGGCGGAGAGCTTGAAGTCTTCTCCCCCGGCGACGGGTCGAAAATCGCCAGCGTCATGCAGGCATCTGCCGAGGACTATGAAACCATCGCCGCGTCATCCGTGGAGGCCTTCAAGGCCTGGCGCACCGTGCCGGCCCCCGAGCGTGGCCAGGTTGTGCGCACCTTCGCCAACGCCTTCCGCGACTATAAAGATCCTCTGGCCCGCCTGGTGAGCCTGGAAATGGGCAAAATTCTCACCGAGGGCATGGGCGAAGTGCAAGAAATGATCGACATCGCCGACTTCGCTGTGGGCCTTAGCCGCACCATCGGCGGGCCGACTCTCCCAAGCGAGCGCCCCGGACACCGGCTCATGGAGCAGTGGCAGCCTCTGGGTCCCATCGGCGTGGTTTCGGCCTTCAACTTCCCTGTGGCCGTCTGGGCCTGGAACGCCATGATCGCGGCCGTTTGTGGCGATCCCCCCATCTGGAAGCCCTCGAGTAAGACTCCGCTGACCGCCATCGCGGTGCAGCACATCTGCAACGAGGTCACCGCCGCTCACGATCTGCCGCCCCTGTTCAACCTCGTGGTCGGACGCGGAAGCAGCGTGGGCGAATTGCTCATCAATGACAAGCGGGTGCCGCTGATCAGCGCCACCGGCTCAACGCGCATGGGCAAGCATGTGGGCGAGACCGTGGGCAAGCGCCTGGGTCGCAGTCTGCTGGAGCTCGGCGGAAACAACGCCATCATCGTGGATGAGACGGCCAACCTGGATCTGGCTCTTCGAGCCACGCTCTTCGGTGCCGTGGGAACAGCGGGTCAGCGCTGCACTTCCACTCGCAGGCTCTTTCTCCACGAATCCCTCGCCGACGATTTCACGGCGAAGCTCGTGAAGGCTTATGGCTCGGTCACCATCGGCGATCCCCTGGATGAGTCCACCCTCATGGGTCCGCTCATCGACGAAGACGCCGTGGTCACCATGATGGACGCTCTCGAGAAGGCCAAGGCTCATGGCGGCGAAATTCTCACGGGCGGCGCTCGCGTGGATCGTCCCGGCTACTACGTGCAGCCGACCATCGTGAAGGGTCCCCACAGCATGGACATCGTGAAGGATGAA
>JACNKJ010000215.1 GCA_014382085.1 bacterium | reverse complement strand
ACTCGCGCTCGCGAAGGATGCGTTCGGTATGAATGCAGTGTTCGTCGGGGAATTGTTCGAAGTCCAGATCGTGAACGAGACCGACCAATCCCCAAAGATCCTCATCTTCACCCCGAACATGGGCAAAGTGGCGCATGGTCCCCTCTACGGCCAGGGCATGCTTGCGCAGCACATCGGTCTCATTGAATTCACAAAGCAGATTCCAGGCATCTTCGCGGCTCGGTCGATTCATGATGCTCCTTTTAGTAGAAAGACATATTGCTCTCACTCCGTGACAAGGTCAAGGGTGACAGAATGGACCCCGCCTGTCAGAATGTCCGCGAGGTGAAACATGCGCAAAGAAGTGAAAAGCAATCGAGAACTCTGGGATGCTCTAACGCCCGTTCACGTGAAGTCCGAGTTTTATGATCTTGAAGGATTCAAGAAAGGGCTCTGCAGTCTAAACTCCATTGAGGTGGATGAGCTCGGCGATGTTAAGGGGAAGAGCTTACTGCATCTGCAATGTCACTTCGGCATGGACACACTTGCCTGGGCAAGGCGGGGGGCTCGTGTGACGGGCATGGATTTCTCCGAACCTGCCATCGAGAAGGCCCAAGCTCTGGCCGCAGAATTGGATCTGGAGGCCAATTTCCTCTGCTGCGATCTTTACGATCTCCCAGAGCATTTGAAGCAGACCTACGACATCGTTTTCACTTCAGGAGGCGTGCTTTGTTGGCTGCCCGACCTTCCCGCTTGGGCGCGCGTGATCGCCAAGATGCTCAAGCCGGGAGGATTGTTCTACTTGCGTGAGTTTCACCCTTTCCAGTATTGCTTTGACGATCATGAAGGGGTGAAGGAAGCTCGGCTTCACTATCCCTACTTTAACAGCGGTGAGGCCCTGTGTTTCCCAGGCGGTGAGGACGGCGACTACGCGGATCCGACAACGGTGGTGAACAAGGACAGCCACGAGTGGCCCTACTCACTGTCCAAGGTGATCAGCGCATTGCTCGATGCCGGTTTGAAGCTGGAGACCTTTCGCGAGTTTCCCTGGACCACCTACCCGGCCCTTCCATTTCTGGAAAAGGAAGGGGAAGAGCGCTGGGTCTTGCCGAACTATCCCGGAGGCTTCCCCTTGATGTTCTCGCTCAAAGCCACACGATGAAATTGCTTGCCGGGAGCGCAGCGCCTGCTAGCTTGATACCGACTTCCCTTACCTGGAGATTCACATGCGACGTTTCCTGATTCCCTCTATATTCCTGTTTCTGCTTGGCGGCTGTGCCTTGCCGCCGGAAGAACATCGCGATCCCTATCCAGCGCCCAACGACGTGGTGACCGGTCTCACTCAAATTTGGGAAGACATGGATTCGGATACCTACATCCGACGCGTGCTCTACGATTCCGATGAGGTCAGTTCCGACGGCGAAGCTTACGATGCTTTCGAGTACATCTTCAGCGAGCCGGTTGACGGGCACGGATCGTCTTGGTCCTTGGGCAATGAAATCGCCGCGGCCATGGCCATCATGAGCGGCGATGGCAGCGATAGCGGCATGCCCGGCGTTGAGAGCATCGTTCTGAGTTTTCAAGGGGAAGACTATTGGGAAGCCCCCGAAGGGAACGAGGTTGAAGGCGATGCGTTTCCCAATGGTACACTTATGCGGCAATACCAAACCGACATGACAATCAATTTGAAAGGGAACATCGAAGGCTCAGAGGTGGATTTCCTTGAGATCGATGACTCGGTGATTTTCTATGTAATTCCTGTCGATGGAATCGATGGTCAAGGCTATCGGCTCTGGAAATGGCTAGACCTGGATAGCGGGCTCCTGCCCACAGAAGACACGACTTGGACCGCTTTTAAAACCGCCTGGTAGGAGAGCCACGATGCCCGCCACGATCATCCTGTATGAGAGCCCTGAAGTGGATTGGCTGGGCCCGCCCGCGTCAACACGACCCGTTTGGGACATCGCACTCGGGCCATTCACATCGGCGACTCTTCTGAAGCGAGCCCTTCCTGATGCCGACATGCATTTTTGGTCTCGAGAAAAATTGCAGGGTCTTTCCCCGCGCCCAAGTATCAAGGCCGACGATGTATACCTAATCGATGCACGACTCCTGCCGATCAACGATAAGCTTGCAGAGGCTCTAAGCGATTTGAACCCGGGCCAAACCCTGGATGCAGGGGCATTAGAGTTTGCAAGGCGACTGGCCGGTGGTGAAGCGCTGGACTTCCTGAAATCCCTCGACGATCCCGCAGCTCCGCCCGAGCCTTCCGACAAGCCACTAAAATCTGCCTTCGGCCCCATGCTGCGATTTTGGTGGGAGATGCCCCAGATCAGCGCCGGCTTGCTGCTCACCCGCTGGACCGACGCGCTTGCCCAGACCGGTGCGAAAAAAGTGGGGGAGGGCGAACTCTACCTCGCACCCGGCGCTAAAGTGCAGCCGGACGTAGCCATATCCGAAGGACCTGTATTGCTGGACAGGGGTGCCCAGGTGGCGGCGCAATCCTATATCGGCGGGCCCTGTTTTTTGGGACCGGGAACCTTGGTGCGCCCCCAGGCAAGATTGCTTCATGGAGTTTTTGCGGGTCCCCAATGTCGTTTGGGCGGTGAGATCGAGGAAAGCGTCTTCCTCGGATATGCCAACAAACAGCACGATGGATTCTTGGGCCATGCGGTCATTGGCGAATGGGTGAATCTGGGAGCTGGCACTAATAATAGTGATCTCAAGAACAACTACTCCAGTGTGCGAACAAGCTGGCGCGGTCGTCCTTTCGAATCGGGCCAGAATATTCTGGGATGCTGCATCGGTGACCACAGCAAAATCGCCATAGGTGGTCGCATCAATACGGGCAGTGTCATCGGATCCTTCTGCAATTGGTTTGGATCGGGCTTTCCGCCCAAGGAACTCTCCGATTTCTCCTGGGCCGGCGATGGAGTTATGGAGGTTCATCAGGTGGACAAGGCCCTGGCCACAGCCAAGGCCGTCATGGCCCGCAGGGATATCGTACTGGATCCTGCACGACAAGCTCTCTATCTGAGCATGGCCGAGCCATCCTCCTAGATCCTTGTTGGGTAAAAGCTTACCCATGTGGGGAATATTTGGCCCCATCCGGGAAGCTCCCTCCTTTTCGGATTTCGCAAGCCGCAAAAGACCGACGATGTAGAGTCTTGAAATAGCAGTGGCTAGGGCCACGTCTATTTTTAGAAGCACTCTGGCCCGTCTCTTGATAATCAGCCCCCCGACACAATCGAATAAGACCCTGCATTGTTTGTAGGTGCATTCTACGGGGGCCCAATCCCACACTGCGTGCTGCGCTTTCCCGTGTTTGGCAATACGGCAATTGCGGGGTCATTTTATATCTATCCGCGAATTATACTCGCCAGCCCCTATGTTTTTCTCTCCAAACCTTTGACAAAATACAGCTTAGGTGATACTTTGGCGTTTCTTACGGCCAGAGAAGGCCGTTGCGGATAAGGCCCCTCCGGGGGGCTCTGGTAACTGGCCCTCCAAGGGGGACGAATGACCAAGGCCGATCTCGTCGAAGTCATCTCCGAGCACGTCAATTTAAGTAAGAAGGACACGGGCATCGTGGTGAATCTTGTCCTCGATAATATCGGGGATGCCCTCGCCCGAGGAGATAAGGTCGAGCTGCGGGGATTTGGAAGTTTCAGAGTCAAGCAACGCCGGAGCCGCCGCGCCCGAAATCCCAGGACGGGAACATCGGTTTTCGTTCCTGCTAAGCTGATTCCTTTCTTCAAGGCGTCCAACGACTTGAAGTCCATAGTGAACCGGCCTGAACTGGCGGAAAAGATCGAGGACTAATTCCTCTCCAAAGGTGAAATCAGGACACCGGTCCATCTAACGAAAAACGTTTGATCGAAAGGGGTGTTTTCGTGCCCAACGGCAGAAAACGCAAGCGCAAGAAGATTGCGACTCACAAACGCAAGAAGCGTCTTCGTAAGAATCGTCATAAGAAGAAGAAGTAGGTCGGTCCACGCGTGGATGACCTTCAGGGATCCATCCTCGCACTGCTGAGACGGCACCCGGGCGGACTACTGCCCGGGCGCATCCGAGAGGAACTCGGTCTCAGGCGTGGGGATTCCCGGCAACTTCGTCGCATATTGCTCCGGATGCTGGAGGGCGATGCCCTCCGCAAGCATCGGGGGCGTTTTCTTTTGCCCTCACTTGAGCCTAAACGCGGCCGCGGCCTGGGTCGGCATGGAGGGGCTTCGCTTCCATTGGAAAGCGTCGAGCAGGAACGTGCCCGAGGCATGGAACACTTGTTGGGCGAATACGGACTCGATGCCGCATTCCCCGAATCTGTGCTCATGGAGGCCGATACTCAAGCTGAACGTGACCCGTTTATGCGGGGTGAGCGCCGTGATCTCAGTGACCTGCGCATCATTTGCATCGATCCAGCAGATGCACGCGATCATGATGATGCCCTTAGCCTGGAAGCTCTGAAAGACGGGGGCCACCGGCTAGGCGTGCACATTGCCGATGTCGCGCAATACGTTCATGAAGGCAGTCCGCTCGATGTGGAAGCCCGCAGACGCGGCAATTCCACTTACTTCTACTTAGACACAATTCCCATGCTGCCCCAACGCTTGTCGGGAGATCTTTGTTCCCTGCTGGAGAACAAGGCACGCCCGGCCATGACTGTGTTCATGAATTTTGACGCTCGAGGCGAAATCATATCCACGGAGATCGTGGAGAGCCGTGTGCAGGTGAGCGCCAGTCTCAGCTACGAACGGGCGGATGAGTTGCTCGAGGAGCCGGGAGAGTTCGCTGACACCCTGAGAGGATTACTGTCACTTTCGGTCTTGCTTCGAGCCCGCCGAAGCGAGGAAGGCGCCATCCACTTTATTCTGCCGGAGCGGGTGCCCCAGGAGGTGGATGGGCAGGTTGAAAGCTTCGGTCCCAACAAATTCCTTAGAAGTCACGCCATTGTGGAGGAATGCATGCTGGCGGCCAATCGTGAGGTCGCCCGCTTCCTTCGTGAGCGTAAGGTTAAAACTTTGCACCGGGTCCATGAGCGTCCCAATGAGGAAGACGTCCAGCAGCTGCAGGCATTTCTAGAAAAGCGGGGAATCACCTGGAAAAGGCGCGGGCCCATACGGAGCGAAGACTATCGCCGTTTGGCTGCAAAGGTGTCCGAGCATGAGGATCGAGAACGATTGCTGTTTAAAATGCTTCGCTCAATGAAACGCGCGGCCTATGGACCTAAGCCACTGGGTCATTTCGGACTCTCCTGGGAAGATTATCTTCATTTCACGAGCCCCATTCGTCGATATCCGGATTTACTCGTACACCGACAGATCAAGGCCATTCTTCGCAACAAAAGAGGTCAGGAGCCACGAGATCTCGAATCCTTGGGCGTCGAACTCACCGAAGTGGAGAGTAATTCCATGGCGGCCGAGCGCGATGGTTTAAGATTGGAAATGACCCTTTGGGCAAGGCGCCATATGGGCGAGATCTTTGACATGGAAGTTCAGGCGGTTTTGGCTGGAGGCTTGATTATCAGGTTGCCGGATAGTGGAGTAGAGAGTTTCCTCCCCGCATCCTTACTGGGCGACGAGTGGTTCAACTATGAGGAAGAACACGAACGTCTTAGGGGAGAACGAACGGGGAAGGTCTATGCTTCGGGAGACCGTATGAAAGTTCTTCTGGTGGATGCAAATCTCTTCACCCGAAGGATCCACTTTTTGCTTGAGGAACATTCGGATAGGGGCGAAACTGTCCAGGAATCACCCCCGAAGGAGCATTGAAGTGAAAGAACGTAGAGGCGCCGCGAGGCTTGATATCAGCACCGATGTGGAATTGGATCTCCCAGGGCGGGAGCATCCTCTCTTGGGCATGACCATCAACATCAGCCACTCGGGTGTCTATTTCGAGACCAGCTACTTCATGGACGAGGGCACCAAGTTGCCGATGATCATCCGTCTACCTCTGGACGATTCGGGAGATGTCTGGCCCTTCACCCAAGAAGGCATCGTTGTCCGTTGTGAGCCGCCCATGGAAGAACCTTCGCAGGAAAGCTACAAGGTTGCATGTTTTTTCTTCGATATCGATGAAGAAAACCGTGATAAAATGGACGCTTATGTCCACGAAAGAATCGCGGACGAATAATCTTCAATCTCTAGAAGTCTTTATTACTCAAGCGCCCAAGTAAACGAGCCGATACTCCCAAGCGAGGGGAACCGCACCCTCTGAGAAGGGAGTCTCATGCCGACGAATTCTGTATTCGGCAATGTGGAGCGCAAAACACTTCAGAAAAAAGCACTTGCTCAAATCGAAGAACTGCCAAGTCTTTCCGATGTGGTCAGGGAGTTCCTGGCTTTAACCAGTCGCGACTACTTTACGGCAGCCGATTTCGAAACAGTCATCCGAAAGGATTCCGCCCTAACGGCGCGTCTTCTGAAGGTGGCCAATAGCAGCTTTTACGCTGGAACACGGAGTATAAAGACCATCCGGGAATCGGTGGTCCTTATCGGCATGGACAACATGAAGAACATGGTCTACGCCGTCAGTTCCAGTGGATTGCTGAGTCACAAATTCAAAAGCTACAAATTCCCCGACCGGGGATACTGGATGCACTCCATGGGTGTGGCCATCGCCTGTAGAGCTCTCGCACGCGAGGCCAAGACCAAGGTTCTGGGGCCTGAAGAGGCCTTTGTGGCGGGTCTACTCCACGACGTGGGCAAGCTCATCCTGGACAAGATTCTGATCAATGAAGAGGGCGTGCGCGAAATCAGTCTCGAGGAAGAAGCCGAGACTGCCGGACTCGATCACGCCGATCTGGCGCGGCACATCTTCCGAAAGTGGAAGATCCCGGAAATCCTGATCGAGGCTGTGCGTTTTCACCACAATCCCTATGTGGGCGGACGAGCTAAGGCCGGAGCGGTGCTTATAAACCTGGCCAACAATATTTTAAAGGAGTGGGGGCTCGGCACCAAGAACGTGCCTGATCTCACCATCGAAATTGAATCCAGCGACCACATTCAGGACATCCGCGCACTGACAATTCCCCGTGAAAAATTCACCTCGATCTTGTGGGAACTGCGTCAGGATCTGATGGAAATCGACAAGCTCTATCAGGCACAGCGCGAGGAGGTGGAGGAATGACCGGCAGCGGACGCGCCAATATCGATCGCCTGCTCGAACGTCTCTACGCCCATCAAGATGCGGATGAATTCTATCAAAACCTGACTCGCATCATGCGCGACGCCTTCACAGTGGACGAATTCGAAGTGAAGCTCACTACGGCCAAGGGTGAGACTCTCATCGATTGGAACTCAATTTGGTCGAGCAACGACACCCAGAGTTTCTCCTTGGAACTGGATGGGGATAAATTCGGTGAGTTCAAGATCACTCCACCTTTCGCGAGAACCAATCCCCTGTTCTTCTCTTTCTTGAAGCATGTGGCCATCGCCATTTACGTCAACAAGACGCAGCAGGAACAGGAACGACTCATCGAGGAAAGCGTTTTCCACGTTCAGGCTTTGGAAACCTTGGGCCAGATGCTAACGGAGCTGGACACACAGCTCATCCTCAATCGCGTTCTAAAATTCTGCATGGATCTCATCGGCGCCGAAGTAGGCGTAGCTCGCATTTTCGAAGATGGGCGGGAACTCGAAAAAGTGTCCTGGGGTTTGCCCGACCTTTTCCTGCCACATCTTGATGCGAAA
>JACNKJ010000089.1 GCA_014382085.1 bacterium | reverse complement strand
TGATTCCGAAGCGCCGAACCAATCGCTCATCGTCTCCATTGGGTTCGGCGGTTCCGTAGGAGATGTGAGTAATCTGCCGCGTGCGTAGACCGTAGCGATTGACCAAGCGATAATTCACTTCCCACAGATCGCGTGCCGGAGTGGATCCGCCGAATGAATAGACATCCTCGTTTTCGGAGATGAACAAGCCCGCATCCGCACTGGCGTGGTGACGCCTAAACACGATACCCATGCTGGCGGCGAAGGTCGCGTCTTCCCGAACATCGCTATCCCAGGCCCACATCCAGGTGGCCGGAGTGGGATCGAAGACGATCATGAGCTCGGCGCCGGTGGTTTCTCGATTCCCGCGTACGGCGAAGGGATCAGCCTGCACGTTGCGCGGTCGACCCGCCGTGCCCACGAGATAATCCGAGTGCGGCATGGCCGACACGAGGGGCCTTTGCCAAAGCAGGTTGGGGCCCACCTGCCAGTGGCCCATGGAAACGGCAAGACCCGTGAGAGCGTTGATCTGGTTTCCTGATCCGCTGTCTTTGAGACTCCAGCCGGTAAAGGTGGGAATCGCGGTGGGGCCACCCTCGGCCACAAGCCCCATGTAGGCGCCCTGTCCGTACCAATTCCAACGCCCGGACTGCCAGGTCATCTTTCCCTTAATGCCAAAGGTATCCTCTTCCTTGATGCCGTCCTCGCGAATGTCTTTGGGTTCCAGAATCTCGCCGGACTTGGCCTTCTCGTTGCTCACCAATTGGAAGCGTTCACCGATGCGCGGCTCGCCGGACCAGAGCAGTCCCAGTTCGAAAACCGTGGAGCAGCGAGTGGTTTGCATCTGCAGCGAAGCCTTGCGCGTGCTGCGAATGGGAATAGCCACGGAACTGGTCAGTTGGGTCTGCTGGGCGAAATCTTCCTGGTAGATACCGGTCCACTGTATGCCGGCCATGTTCCGTTGATACTTCGCCAGCAGGGCCGGATTCGCGCCCCACCAAAGCTGAGGACCGAAGGCGAGTGTGAAGCCATTGAAACTCTTCTTGCCGTCGATCTGAACACCGATGGGCGCCTGCCCATTATAGATGTCGACGTTCTCGCCATAGTAGGCGTCGCGATAAAGTCCGAAGAAGTCGCCGAAGTACTGCCAGTGAAGGTGACCGCTGCGGTAGAAAGCCTCCAGATTGAAATGACGATCGTCCCAAAGAACCGAAGCACTGTAGACCTTGATCCTCTCAGTTGTACCGATCTCCACGAGATCCCCATTACCGTCGGTGATCGTGCTTGAGAGACCACGGTTTTCGTAGAAGATTTCGTCGATGGGATTGCGCGGCACATCGCCCAGAATGCTGAGAGACAGATTGCCGACCACTGCCTCGCTGGGCTTGGCTTCGAGATCCACGAAGAAGGACTGCCCGGAATTGAAGCCCAGAAATGAGGGCGTGCCGAGCCGAGGCTGTTCCACCGGCGGCGTGCTGATGTTCTTGCCGCCTGTGTTATAGGTTTCGAATTCCGAACGGAGGCCCGAAACGCGCAACCTGCTTAAAAGCTTGGTCTGCCTGCTGGCCGCATCGCCCTTGGCCGCAAGCAGGGCGCCCATGGGTTGGATGCTTCCGAAGTGAGCACGGATCTTTTCTAGATCGGTGTCTTTTGCGTAGGGATCGAGGCGATAAGCTTCGCGCAGGGCGTAGTAGGCCGCTCGAGGATAGACTTCGTAAATACCTTGGGAATTCGAGAAGCCCTTGGCGCAGATTCCCCACCACTCCTCGTTCATGTTGTTGTCGCCTTCGCGGAAGTCTTCCCAGTATCCACCGTTGGGCCAGGATGCGTTGGTATCGTGGATATCCAAACGCTCCTCCTGCTTGTACTTCCACCAGCCGTCGCTCCATTGGAATGTCAGTCCGCCAATGCAGTTACCCACGAGACCCTTGCCCGCAGACTGCTCGTAAATTTCTTGCCACTGGCCCAAGAGGTATCGCGCCTGCATGGCCTGATCTTCCTCCATGTTGACGGCGTGAAAGGCGTCGGACCCAAACTCGGTAAACAGGGTGGGAAGGCCCAGTTTGTCGTGGACGACCTGGTAGAAATCCCTCGCAGAAATGCCGCGATAGACATTGGAGCCGAAAATATCGAGGCCCTGGCATTCCTCGGCGATGATGTCCACATACTGAAGATCTCCATTGGCCATGGCCACAGGCCGGCCGGGATCGCGTTTCTTGACGTCCTGGATGATCTCGCCGAAGAGCGAATAGAGATGGCGGGCTTTCGCGCGATGGCGTTCGCCCTCGGGCAGTGCTTCAATTTCGAAGGATGACCAGCTGAGTCCGTAGTTGTTCTCGTTACCCAAAAGCCACATGAGAACACCCGGCGTATCCAGGAACTCGTCCACCGTGGCCGCCATGTCGGCCTTCAGCGTTTCGCGCACCGTTTCATTGCTGTAGTCCGTATTGGGATACCAAGTGCCATCGAGGGTCAGACCATATCGCCCCACCGTATGATTGAGCACGGTGTAGATGCCGTATTCCTCGTAGATGTACTGAACCCAGCGCGGCGGGATGCCTACATAATGGCGGATGGTGTTGACTCCCATATCCAGCAGCAGCGGCATTTCCTGTGCCAAGGCCGCCTTGATGATGTCGTCGGGTTGCACCCACAAACTGTAAGTGTAGTTCTGCCCGATGGGCATGTAGCCCCAGTTCATTCCCAGGATCATGAAATCTTGGCCGTCAACCTGAAGCCATGTACCACTTTTGTCGGCCATCACCTTGATCTCAGGCATATCTCCATCGACCGGCTTAGCCAAGGCGCCGCTTACGAGGAGCAGGCAAAGAGCGAAGAAAGTAACAAGCAGTTGAGCGAGAGCACTCTTAGAGTTCGACAGCACGGGAATCTCCATGGCTTGTGGGAGTGGGTTCATCACTGACAGCGTTGGCCGACACAACATCTCGGTACCAAGCTGCGCTATCTTTGGGAATTCGTTGCCGTGATGATTCATCCACGGCGTAGAGACCGAAGCGCTTCTTGAAGCCGTAGCCCCATTCAAAATTGTCGAGGAGGGACCAGGCGAAGTAGCCTTTCAGCGGAACGCCATCTTCGATGGCCCTTCCCATTGACAGGAAGTGATCCCTCAGGTAGGCGATTCTTCTGGGGTCGGCAATGCGACCCTCAGCATCCATGGGATCATCGTAGGCCGCGCCATTTTCGGTGATATAGATTTTCTTCGGCGCATAGTCTTTGTGGACTCGCCGCAAGGTGTCGTAGAGGCCTTCTGGGTAGACTTCCCAGTCCATATCGGTCAGAGACTCGGGCGGACCAGGTTTTACAGCTACTCGGCGGCCATCCTCATCCGTCTTCATGATCACGCGGCTGTAATAATTGACACCGAGGAAATCCAGAGGCGTCGAGATGGCCTCAAGGTCACCATCCTTCAGGAAGGGCAATTCCGGGCCCTCCAAATGGCCGGCGGCGACTCTGTCGGCAATGGCATCTTCGGGATAGACACCCCGAAGAACCGGGTCGAAGTACCAGCGATTGAAGAAACCGTCGAACCAACGCGCGGCATCTTCATCCGCCTGGCTTGTGCTTTCGGGGTAGGCCGGCGTGTGGATGTGCACGATGCCCAGCTCCGCGCGGGAAGCTTCGATACCTATGGCCTGGCAGGCCCACCCATGGGAAAGCAAGAGATGATGGGCTGCACACAAAGCCTCTGAGGGATCCTTATGGCCGGGCGCATGATGCCCCTCTTCGTAGCCCAAAGTCGCGGCACACCAGGGTTCGTTATGGGTGGTCCACTGAGCGATGCGATCGCCCAGCCTTCGCGCCATGACCGCGGCGTAGTCCTTGAAGCGCTCGGCGGTGTCGCGCTCGGCCCAACCTCCGCGATCCTGGAGTACCTGGGGAAGATCCCAGGGATAGAGAGTGGGGAAGGGTCGGATGCCGGCCTCGAGCAGTGCGTCCACAAGGGACTCGTAGAAATCCAGTCCCGCTTCATTGGGCTTGCCGCTACCACCGGGGAATATGCGAGGCCATGCGATGGAGAATCGATAAGCGCCTAAACCGAGACTTTTCATGATTTCGATGTCCTCAGGCCAACGATGGTAGTGATCGCAGGCAAGGTCCGAGTTTGAGCCGTCTTCGATTTTTCCGGGGATGGTGGCGAAACGGTCCCAAATGGACTCGCCTCGACCTCCCTCAAATCGACCGCCTTCGATCTGCTGAGACGAAGTGGCGGCGCCCCAGAGAAAACCTTGGGGAAAGCTGTGACGGGTCATATTTCTGGGCTCCCGGGGTAAATGATCCTTCAGGAGGCGAAACCATATCGAAGAATTCGGGTGTTTCCTTGAAATATTTCTTTGTTCGGACTCCGAACATAGTGTATGATTATCCCGGCTCTGTCAAGAAAGGAATGTCTTTCGACACCGGAGCCAATGGCGCCGAGCCGCCATTCAATATGCTCCGCCAATAAGACAGTGTTTCCTCAATGGGAGGTTCGATATGCAGAATCGGGCGACTGCTTTCACAATGATTGCCCTATTGATTTGCCTGGTTCCCGCGCTGGTCTTTGCCATGACGCCCTACTACCAGGACTTTGAGGGTCTCAATCCGGCCGATACGGCTGCTCTCAGCAATGACGGCTGGTTGGTCTATGGAAACGTCTTCGACACCGAAGGTGGCTACCTCTACGGATACGGACCCTTCCCCGCCCCCAACAACGGTGCGGCGTTTTGCGCTTTGGCCACAGGCGAAGGTGGACCGGATCAGGGTGCGATTCAATTATCTGTCTATAGCGATTACGAAAACGGCGACCATGCCGCCGGCAATCTCATCGAATCCAACGTTTTTCAGGAACAGGTCATTGAGGTCGGTGACACCGGTGTGGCCTGGGTCTTCGAAATCCACGCCAAACACGGCAACATCGCAGGCAGCTCTACCGCGGCCGCATTCATCAAGACCTTGGATCCCGCCAACGGCTGGGCTCTGACAAACTTCGTTACCATCGACATGACCGCCATTCCCGAAACCTGGGGTGGATACAATCTCTATCTCAACGTCGACGCGGGTATGGAAGGACAGGTCTTCCAGTTCGGATTCATGAACACGGCGACGCTCTACGAGAGCTCGGGCATCTACTACGACAACATCAATTTCTATCAGTCCGAGACCATCGACGTACCCGATACTCCGGCCATAGTTGGAGCCAGACTCCAGCAGAATTTCCCCAATCCCTTCAACCCGAATACCCGGATCGAATTCTCTGTGGATCGTCCGGGAAGCGTGGACCTTTCGGTCTTCGATCTTTCGGGTCGAAAGGTCGTCACCCTGCTTGAGGGCGATTTCCAGGTGGGCGACTACGAAGCCACCTGGAAGGGTGAAACTCAGAAAGGCGAGAGGGCCACGTCGGGCCAGTACTGGTATGTGCTGAGAACCCCCACGGGCCAGATCACCCGAGGAATGACGCTGCTGAAGTAAAGTTACTTATCGCCGGGATCGCTCAGGCGGTCCCGGCATGACTGATGCCCGACCAAGATCTGCCTGGCCTTTTGGAATGATGAGAAGGTGATGAATGCCGAGTAGCCCCGCTCCCGCACCCCGCCCCGCAAGGGCCTTAACTCCGCCAGGTTCTACGGCCGGCAGCTTCGTAATGCTCGATGGGCAGGAGTATTATCGAATTTCCGCCTATCATCGCATGACTCCCTTCCTTATGAGTCTCGCCAGCGAGAGTGATCTTTGGATGTCCGTGACTTCCAGAGGAGGGCTCACTGCCGGGCGTGTCGATTCCGATCACAGCCTCTTCCCCTACCTCACCGTGGATCAACTCCACGACGCGCACCATCATACCGGTCCTGTAACCTTGATCCGCTTTGATGGGCCGAATGAAGAAACGCTTCCCTGGAAGCCTTTCGCCGAAGTGACTTCTGAGAACCCGGAGGTCGAGCGGAACCTCTACAAGAACGCCATCGGGAATCGTCTCGTTTTTGAAGAAGTCAATCATGAGCTCGGCCTGGCATTCCGTTACTGCTGGTCTGCCTGCGATGAATTTGGTTGGGTGAGAACATCGACCTTGGAAAATCGCCGAAATTCGTCGGTTCAGCTAAGCGTCATGGATGGACTCCGCAATGTGCTTCCCCATGGAGCGCCTCTTCACCTGTATCAACAGGCCAGCAATCTTGTGGATGCCTACAAGAAATCGGAAGTGGAGCCAGCCAGCGGTCTTGGTATTTTCTCCCTTACCGCAGGTATCACCGACAGGGCCGAGGCCCTCGAAGTCTTACGCGCCAACACAGTTTGGTGCTGCGGGCTGGACGATTTCAAGGTGCATCTATCCTTGGACGCCCTCACCGATTTTCGTGAAGGACGCAGTGTTAACGAGGAAAAGATCCTCAACGGAGTTCGAGGGAATTATCTGATCAGCAGCAAGCTCTCCATCGAATCAGGTCGGACCGCCAAATGGCACCTGACCGCCGATGCAGGGCGGGATCACATTCAGATCACGGAATTGCGTCGACGCCTCATCGAAAACAGGAGTATCAATCTTCGCATCGAAGACGCTCTTCAGGACGCCGACAACAAACTCATGCGCAACGTTGGTAGCGCCGACGGCCTTCAGATTTCGGGGCACAAGGAGGCGGCGAACCATCACTTCGCCAACGTTCTGTTCAACAATATGCGTGGTGGCGTTCCCCAGAAGAACTACGAACTCCCCGTCAAAGATTTCACGAGTTTCCTGCAGGACATGAACCTGAATGTGGCCCTTCGCAATGAGGAGCTACTAGATCGACTTCCCTCGCGCATCGGGGTGAAGGAACTGCAGGCCGCTGCCAGAGAATCTCAGGACGTCGAGTTCGAGCGTATTTGCCACGAGTACCTCCCCTTTCATTTTGGACGCCGCCACGGCGACCCCAGCCGCCCATGGAATCGATTCTCCATTCGGGCGCAAAACGAATTGGGCGAGAGACAGCTTCACTACGAAGGCAACTGGCGGGACATTTTCCAGAATTGGGAAGCACTTATCACGGCTTTCCCCGGTTTTCTCCCGAGCATCATCGCCAAGTTCGTCAACGCCTCTACCGTGGATGGTTTCAATCCCTATCGAATTTCTCGTGAGGGATTGGATTGGGAAACCGTTACGCCGGAAGATCCCTGGAGTAATATCGGCTACTGGGGAGATCATCAGATCATCTATCTTTTGAAGTTGCTTGAGAGCGCGCATCGATATGAGCCCGCAATGCTCGGCAATTTGTTGGAGCGCGAGATCTTCAGCTACGCAGAGATTCCATACATCATCAAATCCTATGAGGAAATACTTCGTGACCCCACCGCGACTATCAAGTTCGACTACGAAAAGGCCGCTCGTATCGACATTCGTGTAGGCGAAAAGGGAATGGACGGAAAGCTTCTGGAGAATCCGGATGGTTCGGTCTATCACGTCAATCTAATGGAGAAGCTACTCGTCCCCATTTTGTCCAAGCTTTCCAACTTGATCCCCGACGCCGGCATATGGATGAACACCCAGAGACCCGAATGGAACGACGCCAATAATGCCCTCGGAGGAGGAGGCGTGTCCGTGGTCACCTTAAATCACCTTCGGCGTCACCTTAGCTTCGTCGCGGAGCTTTTCGAAAATGCTCCCCAACTGGAGCTGCCGCTATCATCAGAGGTGGCCGAGTGGCTGGGGGAAATCTCATCGGTGTTCGAGAATGAGCG
>JACNKJ010000033.1 GCA_014382085.1 bacterium | reverse complement strand
TCGCAGGCGGGGATTCACGCCAGCATCCATTCGGGATTTCAGCGATCGCATCGGAGTGGCGCGCCGGGAAAACTTGGTGGACACGCAGCTGCTCGAGCACTGCCTGCGCGAGGATCTTAACACCAAGGCTCCGCGAGCCATGGCCGTGTTAAAGCCTTTGAAGCTGGTCATCGAGAATTATCCCGAAGGGCAGCTTGAGGAGGTTGAGGCCGAGAATAATCCGGGAGATCCGGAGGCCGGCACGCGTATGCTGCCCTTCGGTCGCGAAATCTACGTTGAGCGCGATGACTATCGCGAGGAAGCGCCCAAGAAGTGGTTCCGCCTGGCGCCGGGCAAGGAGGTGCGCCTGAAGCATGCCTATCTGATCACCTGCAAGGAAGCCGTCAAGGATGAATCCGGTGAAGTGGTGGAGCTCAGATGCAGCTATGACCCTGAAAGCCGCGGCGGCGAAGCGCCCGATGGCCGCAAGGTTCGTGGCACCCTGCACTGGGTGTCGGTGGAAAAGGCCTTGGATGCGGAAGTGCGCCTTATCGGCCGCCTTTTCAATTCGGAAGTGCCCGAGGAGAAAGGCGAATTCATTTCGGATCTGGCTGCGGATTCCATTGAGATTCTGGAAGGATGTAAGTTGGAGCCCTCTTTGGCGGAGGCCCAGCCGGAGCATCCCATGCAGTTCCTTCGTCACGGATATTTCGTAGCGGATTCTATTGATTCCCGACCGGACCACCTTGTCTTCAATCGTGCCGTTCCCTTGCGCGACAGTTGGGCCAAGATCGAAAAGAAGCTGGAGCAGAAGGACGGTTGACCCCAGCGGGAACCGAATCTATTCTCAAGCCGTTTCCCAGGATCCATCCTGAACCACGGAGTCATTTTCTATGCGACGCTTTTCTGTTCCGTCACAGCTCTTTCTCGCTCTCATAGCCCTCATGGTGGCCACGGCAGTTCTGGCCGAAATATCGGTGGTTATCGGATACGACACTCGCGCCGAAGGTGAGATCGATCCCTGCGGCTGACCCACCAAAGCCAAAGGCGGTATCGCCCGGCGGGCGCATATCATTGAGAACCTTCGTGCTGAGAACGACCATGTGCTGCTACTCTCCGGCGGCGACAATTTCACGGGACGCGATGATCGCGAGTGGAAGCGTCAGTCCGATTTTCTCTTCGAGCTCATGGGGACTATTGGCTGGGATTTAAGCGCCGTGCAGAGCACCGATTTGCTCCAGGGCCTGGATGTCTTCAAGGCCAAGGCGGCCAAGCAGAGCATTCCCCTGGCCTGCGCGAACATTGCAGATGCGGAAGGCAATCCTGTTTTCGATCCCGGTCGCATCTTCCATTTCGGCAACAAGCGTCTGGGTGTCCTGTCGGTCGTGGATCCTGAGCATCAGAACGCGCGTACCAGAATTCCGGATGAAATCATTTTCACGGACACCAAGGAAGCCATCGAAAAGGGTGTGGCTGAACTTAAGAAGCGCACGGACGCCATCGTCCTGCTCTTCGGTGGACGTCGGGAGTCGGCTCTTCGACATTGCGACGACATCGCCGGCATCGATCTGATCCTCTTCGGCATGGCGAGCAGCAGTCAGCGCGTTCCTGCGGAAACCACCATGGGGACTCCCATCTATACAGCGGCAAATCGTGGCAAGGACTTCGGCGAAATCACAATGACCTTCCATGACGATGGCAGTGTGAAGTGTAGCCCTTTTACAGTTTATGAGTTGGACAAGGAAATCAAAGAGGATCCCGCGATTCTTGCCATTTACGACAAGTACAAAGCTGCGGAAGCCCTGAGGAAATCACGCAGCCGCGAAATTCGACTTGCCGTGAAAGACTTGTCAGAAGAGGAAGTCCGTCATTCCTACATGGGTGTGGAAGCCTGCACTTCTTGTCATCAGGACGCCGTTGACTCCTTCTATCGCACTGCTCATGCAACATCCTTCGACACCCTGGTCGACGAGTTGCAGGAAAACAACCCCGAGTGCGTTGCATGCCACGTTACCGGATGGATGGTCCCCGGCGGCTTTGGCCAGGCCAGCTCAGGAAGACGGAGCCTGGAGCAAGTTCAGTGTGAGGCCTGCCACGGGTACGGAACAGCACACAGCCGTTCGGGAAATTTGGTGGACTTTGCTCGCGCCAATTGCGTGACCTGCCACAGTAGTGAGAAGCCAATAGATTGCGGCGGTGCTGACGAAAAATTCGACTATGAAGATTCCTGGAAGAAGATCGCCCACTAGAGTTTGGGGCCGGTGAAAGCGAGGGGCGCCCCGGCGGGCGCCCCTTTTCTATTTAGGGTCGACTTTCCACCTGCAGGACCAAAGGCTTGTCGATGGCCCTGCTCAGGTCGAAATTCCATTTGGCGCGACCGTCTTCGATTCGATCGGCATTGCCACCGATAATGCGACCCGGCATCTCCACGCTAAGATTCAAAGATGTCACGAAACTCAAGGCCACACCGGGATAGTCATCGTTGAGCACCCGTTCCATTTGTCCGTTCTTGTCGGTGAGAAGGTTCTCCACGGCGGGACTGACTGCGGCTAGTTTGGCGCTCGCTTTTTCTCTTCGGATTATTTCGGCAACTTGCTCGGCCAGGTGGCGAATGCGCATCGCCACTTGCTCATCCTCGTTGCCGGATTCGAGAAGAAGGGGAAGAGATCTGTCCAATTCCTTGGTTCCCAATTCTCTGAGCTCACGCAACTCACGTCGCCCGAGGAAGGGATAGGCGCCCTTCAATTCCTTGGCGAAATTCTCCGATTGTATATCTAGGATCGCTTCACGGAGACCATGCCAGGTGAAGGTCTCGCAATAAACCAGACGCTCGCCTTCCCGATAGACATCCACGGTATTGCGAAACTCGATCTTGCCGTGGCCGCTTCGGCGCTTGTTGCCATTGATGTGAATGTCGCCGCTTTGGCGGTTCCAGCGCTTGAGGCCGCTGATTTCTCGATCGCGCTGAAAGAAGCCGAATTTCTTTTCGAACCATCCGCCTTCGTCTTCGGCCAATTCGAAATCCCAACCATCTCTCTTCTCAACCGAGAAGAGCTTCCGATAGTCGCGCATCTGAACGCCTTCCTCGAAGATCGAGGAATCGAGGATCGCCAAGGTCACGTTGCGACGGCCGCCCCCGTCGGAATCCACTCTCACCTCAACTTCGTAAACCTGGCAACTGATCAGGGCCAGGAGAAGTAGAGGGCTCAGTACGCCCAATAGGATATTCTTCATGGGTCACCTCCCGGGTGAAGGCCATCCTACGGAGCTCGTCGTGGAAAGTGACAAGGGAAATCCACGAAATTAAACTGGCCCTGCTGAGTAACTCTTGAGTCTCGGAAATTGTGCACTAGAGGGCACAAAATCCCTAATTTCACGGCATTTGTTGGTCGATGGCGCTTTCATTGCGGAATCCCTTCCTCTATTATTCGCATCCCGTTTGCAAGGAGTAGAATTATGAGAACGCTTCTGGAAGAAATCGTCCGCGGACAGGCGGGCTGGGTAGAGTTACGCTACCATCGACGCCGACAAAACGACTTCTCCGTGCAGAAGGGCCGCGTCGATGTGGCCAATGCACAAACCATCGGTGGGGTGGGTGTGCGTGTACTGGAGGACGGATCTTTTGGATTTGCAAGTTCCGTGGAAGCCGATCGCGCGTCCATCCAGAAAGCCGTGGAGCGTGCCCGTGCCAATGCGCGCGAAGTAAGCAAGCTGCAGAGTAAGAAGGTTGGCGTACTTCCCATCGTGGAATTCGCCAAAGGCGATTTCGTGCTCGATGGATACGAAGAGCTTGAAAGCAAACCCCTGGATGAAAAACTCCAAGCGGTCATCGACATGGAAAAAGAGACCGTGGGCAAGGCGGGGGACATCCATACGGTCATGTCTTCCTATCGCGAAATCTTCGAAGAGAAAGCCGTGGTCACCAGCGACGGCGCCAGTGCCTCGCAAAAACTTGTGCGCCCGGAACTGCGTTTGAACGCCTTCGCCGAAAAAGACGGTGATCACAATGTGGGTTCGAACTCATTGGGCGTCACCGGCGGTTGGAACTGCCTATTCGATCATCCCACCGCCCAGGGCATCATTGAGAAGACGGCCAAGCAGGCCATCGATCTGCTCGGCGCGCCGCATATCCCTGGTGGACAGGCGACGGTGATTTTGGAGCCAAGTCTCGTAGGCTTGTTGGCCCATGAAGCCATCGGCCATACGGTGGAGGCCGACTTTGTTTTGTCCGGTTCCGTTGCCGCAGGGAAAATCGGCAAGCGTGTGGGAAGCGATCTGGTTACCTTATGTGATTCGGGTCACTCGGAATATGCGGGCAATGCCGGCGGTGAAATGCCTTTCGACGATGAGGGCATTCCCGTGCAGAACACAGTGGTCATCGAGAACGGCATTCTCAAAAGCTATTTGCACAACCGAGAGAGTGCGGCGGAATTCGGCGTGGCACCCACGGGCAACGGCCGAGCCTGGCTCTACAAGGACGAACCGCTTATCCGCATGCGGAACACCTATCTAAGGCCGGGCACAACGCCGCTGGAGGAAATGATCGCAAGCACCCGTGAGGGCTACCTCATTGTGGGCGCCGGTAGCGGACAGGCCGACGCCACGGGCGAATTCATGTTCGGCAGTTCATACGCGGTGGAAATCAAGAACGGCAAACTCGGGCGCAAGTTGCGCGAGGCGACCATATCCGGTGTGGCCTTCGACGTGCTTCAAACCGTAGACGCCGTCAGTACCGAATTTCGATGGGACCTTGGCTCCGGCTATTGCGGGAAATGGCAGCCAGCCAAGGTGGATGCCGGCGGTCCGTATGTGCGCTGCCGCCTGACTCTGGGAGGTCGCCAATGAGACTCGACGAACTGAAGAGCCGCGCAGATGCATTCCTTGGTGAAGCCATGCAACGCGGCGCGGACGAGGCAGAGGTTGGGGCGAACTATCATGTTGTGGATCGAATCGTTTTCGAAAAGAACGATTTCCAGTTGGCATCGTCGAATACGACGCTGACCTTTTCACTGGAAGTCCATAAGGATCAGCGAAAAGGATCGGCCTCAACGAATGAGACCAAAGGTATTGCCCTGGGACAGTCAGCCGATGCGGCCATGACTCTTGCCGGATTTTCACTTCCCGACGAGCACCTGTGCTTTCCTGAAGCTCAAAAACATGAAGATGTCCCCGGTCGCTTCGATGACGAGCTTGAAAATTTGTCTCCCGATAAACTTCGCGGAATTGCTGCGGATTTCCTCGCGGCCGGAAGGCACGAGAGTATCAGCATTGACGGCGCCGAACTTCAGGTTGCCCGCGCAAAGGAAGTAATCGTCAACAGCAATGGATTGGTGGCAAAAGATCAGGCCACGCTACTCAACTGGGTCATTTCGGGCATGGGAAAAACCGAATCTGAAGTGACGAGTTTCGACTGGTTCGGAGGTACGTCCTGGAAATGGGACGGCTCCCGCGAGCGCTCTTTGGCAGATGCGGGTGTTTTCAAGGAGAAACTGCTTCGTTGCTTCGGCCCGCAGAAGGGTCAGAGCTACGAGGGGAAGGTGCTTCTCGCACCGGCCGTTTTGGGTGAATTGATCTTCGGTCCCATGCAGTTCCATATCAGTGGTCGTCAGATCATGGACGGCAAGAGCCGGTGGGAAAATGATCTGGGCAAACATGTGGCCAGTGACTGCCTGACCTTGTTGGATGATCCCTTCGATCTGGATCTTTCCTCGGCAGCGCCCTACGACGCGGAAGGTGTGGCCAAGCGGAAAACATCCATCATCGAGAAGGGTCTACTCAAGACGCATCTGGATAGCACCTATACCGCAAAACGGAGGGGCACGGTCAGCACGGGACATGCCGGGGGTCTCAAGGGTATCAGCGTTGCGCCTGGTGATAGCTCGGTGGAGGATCTCATCGCCGGTACCGACAAGCTGGTAGTGGTAGAAAGATTCAGCGGCAATTTAAATCCCGTTACCGGTGATTTCTCCGGCGTAGCCAAGGGCAGTCACTGGTATGAGAAGGGCGAATACAAACATCCGCTCATCGAGACCATGATCGCCGGCAATTTCTTCGACTTGATGAAGAGCATCGTGGCGGTTTCGAGCAGGGCCGATCACTACATGAACGAGTACAAGAGTCCCTGGATGCTTGTGGACGGAGTCAGCGTAACCGCGAGCTGAAGAGAAAGAGGCAGGTTCTGCAATCCAGACTCCCGGATTTTCTTGCACGAGCTGAATCGGAACAGACTAGGCTCGGTAAGACTGCTGCGTCCCGTCTTTTGCAGGCGGGTCACTTTTTGTCGGAAAAGACCCGTGGAGGTGTGCTGCTCTTTCCACATTTTTCCGCCGAGCGATGCGGCCATCTCATCGCGGCGGCCGTTCATGCGGCGCTTGATTCGAAATCGCCACGTGTGCTGCTTCTAGGCGTGCTACACGCCTTGGATGCGGAATTGGATGATGCTCGAAAGCGCGTTGCCGCCGGTGGTGATCCTTCTGAACACGAATCCTGGGGTATCCAAGGCCCCGATCTCGGTGGCCTAAAACACTGGGAACGCGAATTCTCCCTGTCTCATTTCCAGTGGTTGTGGCGCGAGGAGTGTGCCCGGCGTGGAGTAACCTGCCCCGAGTTGATCGTAAGGTATCCTTTTCTTGCCGGGGGAAGACCTGAGCAATTGCCCGGCATCGCAGAGCTCGAAAACCTCGTGGCCGATGGTGTTTTCCTTGTCGCCACTGCCGATCCCTTTCATCATGGTCATGCCTACGGCGATGAGCATCCTATTGAGGCGGAGGCCGGCGGCCTTGATGCGGCCAGGGAAAGCATCGAAGAGGGATTCCGAGTGATGTCGAAGGGGCAACCCCAAGCCTGGCAGGAACATTGCCTAGGCGCTAAAAGCGACGCGCGCGATGTCGGCCAAGTGATCCTGCATCTTTGTGGACCCATGAATGGCTGCATCCACGAATTGACTTGGGAAGACATGAGTGAAGCCTATGCCGTATCGTCACCCAATTGGGTGGCTGGGGGACTCATCGAACTGACGGCCATGGAGAAATGATGACGAAGCATAAGGGAGTTTCCGTGAAAATACTGGCAATCGTCTTTTTGCTAACTACGGTTCTGAGCGCTTCAGCCGAATTGGAAATCCCCGAAGGCATGGTACTTGTTCCCGGTGCGCGTTTTGCCATGGGCGTTTCGCAACTCGAACTCGAAGATCTTGCCAAATTGGGCAAGGACGTGCCGCACCTGGACAATCACTATCGTGGCTGGTTTCTCAAGGAAATGCCTCTGCATGAGGTCCGTGTGGATTCGTTCTACCTGGACGCCTATGAAGTGACCAATGGGCAGTTCGCCCTTTTCGTGGAGGAAACCGGGTACGAGGCGGAAGGCAACTGGCGCGAGCATTTGGGTGATGAGCGCGAGGAGCATCCAGTGGTGAGGGTCACCTGGAATGATGCTCAGGCCTACGCCGCTTGGGCTGGGTGCCGCCTGCCCACCGAAGCGGAGTGGGAATGGGCTGCGCGAGGCGGGAAGGTCAGCCGTTGGTTTCCCTGGGGAGAGAAAGACGACAAATATTCCCTCGCCAACTATGGTCATGAACGCAGCTTCTGGGGAGGCGTGAAGGGGCTCCTGGGATTTCAGCGCATCGCCACCGATGAAGTGGGGCATTTCAGCGCCAACGGCTATGGCCTCTACGATATGTCGGGCAATGTGGCCGAATGGTGCGCCGAC
>JACNKJ010000093.1 GCA_014382085.1 bacterium | reverse complement strand
TATGATGTCCAGGTCGAAGCCGCTACCCAAGATGCTCTTGCCGATGTATCCCGCAGCGCGCGCTTCTTCCACGGCCTTTTCGAGGATTATTGCCTCTTCGGGATACTCACCGCGGATATAAATGAAGCAGTGATTCGCCTGGAGCGCATAGCAACTGAGAATGCAGCCTTCCAGTAAGAGATGCGGATTGTCGCGCAGGATGACCCGATCTTTAAAAGTGCCGGGTTCGCTTTCGTCGGCATTGCAGACCAGGTAGCGCGGACCGGGATTGGCTTCCTGGGATGGGAGGAATCCCCATTTCACTCCGGCGGGAAAACCCGCGCCGCCCCGTCCGCGAAGCTGAGAAGCCTTGACCTCTTCGGTCACCTCGGCGGGACTGAATTCTTTGAGACCCTTCTTCAGGGCCTGATAGCCACCCTCGGCCTCGAATACTGCGAGGGTTTGGGAGTTCTCCATCCCGACGATACGAGTGAGAATGGGTTCGAAAGCGGCCACGCTCAATCCTCCACCTGGTCGAGGATGGCGCCCACGCGCTCGGGCGTGAGATTCTCATGCAGATCGTCGCCGATCATCATAGCGGGAGCGGTGCCGCAAGCGCCGATGCATTCCACTTCGATGAGGCTGAACTTTTCGTCGGAACTGGTCTCGCCCGGTGCAATCCCGAGTTTGTCCTGGATCATTTTTCGAATGCTCTGAGCACCGCGAATATCACAGCTCAGGGTTCGGCAAAGCTGAATCACGTTCCGCCCCACGGGCTTGGTGAAATACATGCTGTAGAAGGTTACGACACCTTCCACGTGGGCGGGACTCAGGTCGAGGCGCTCAGCAGCCCAGTTCATCCCATCGGGCGACACCCACCCCTTTTCCCGTTGGATCAAATGCAACAGGGGCAAGAGCGCGCTCCTGGCCTCGGGATAGCGGGTGACGATGGCGTCGACCTCTTGGGTGATCTCCTCGGAAAACATCGGCTCCTCAGCGATTGTCGTCGTGCTTGCCCCGCGTGGGGATCTGTTTTTGCAAGGGATGTCCGTGTTCATAGTCTTCAGTAAGCAGGATGCGGCGCAGGTCGGGATGCCCGCTGAAGCGAATACCCATGAGATCCCAGATCTCGCGCTCGTTCCAGTCGGCCGACTCCCATAGCCCCGTAGCACTGGGGAGCTCGGGACCTTCTTCGCCCTCAAGTGCCGGCACCTGCACGCGCAGGCGATCGCCGTTACTGGGAGCGAGAAGGTGATAGCTCACCTTGAAGCGCGGCTCCCATCCCAGCTTAAGACCGTCCACGCCGCTCTGATCGGTGAGCATGTTGAAGGCGGGATCGCTTTCATCGCGAAGCCAGGTCAGAAGCTTTAACAGGGAATCAGCACTGGTCTCCAAGGTCATTTCACCGTGAGCTTCACGGACCGTGACCGACCCCTGCCAAAGTTCAGGGAGTGTAAAACCCTTAGGCGTCATGTTCGTCCTCCCCCGATCCCTTGTCCCACTGGAGGGCCTTGGCGCCCAGGATGTAGAAGTATCCCAGCAGGAGAATGACCATGAAGATGCCCATCTCGACCAGACCGAACAGGCCCAGCTCCTTGGACTTCACGGCCCAGGGATAGAGAAAGACCACTTCAATGTCGAAGAGGATGAAGAGGATGGCTACCAGGTAGAATTTCACCGAGAAACGATCACGGGCGTCGCCGCGGGGCTCCACACCACACTCATAGGGTTCGAATTTGCCTTTGTCGTTACTGCGGCGGCCCACGTAACGGCTAATTGCCACCAACAAGCCGGCGAATCCCGTGGCCAACACGAGAAGAATCAGGATCGGCAGATAGGATCCCGTAGCATAGCTGTCTTCCAGGGCAAAGAATGGCATTGGAACGGGCGGGGCCTTTCGCTCTCGGGAGGGGTTGCAAGGGCACATACTGGACAGAGGAAGCGCCCCTGTCAACGGCTACATGCCGACATAGCGTAAGAAGCATGATAACAGCGCTAACATGTTCGGGCTCATGGGCTCGTGGAAACCGCGCTCGGCGCGATGACCTGGGCATAAACGGCATATTCGCCGTCAGACCAGACGCGCATAATGGAGTTTTTCTGGCCAAAGCTCGCCGCCAGCGGCAGGGGATCTCCGGCCGGGCCCCAGGGAGCGCTTCGGCGCAGATAAGGCAAGCTTGCGTCCGTATCCCCCACAGGGCGAGGGAGGGGATTGGCTTCACTTATGAGCTTTTCCCAACCGGCGCCGCCCCAGGCCCTTCCCTCGGCCAGGATATGCCCATCCAGTTCTCGCAGGGCCCCGAGCACAGCTCCCTCACCTTGCTTCCTATAGATGAGCAGGTCGCCGGACACCATGAGGTCACCCAGCTCAAAACCCATGGGCTGGGCGGCAAGCCATCCGCCTTCGGCCTTTTTGAGCGCTTCTTCGCTGGAGGCAAGGAGAAAGAAGCGGCCGTGGCGCCGAGCTGCGTAGGATCCGGTGCGCCAGATACTCCCCTCTTCGCTCAGGATTCGCGATTCGACATTGGCGCGTTCGAGTCTGCCGAGTGGGCCGATAAGCCACCAGTCGAGGTCGGCGCCTCCTGCGAAGACCCACTCTCCACTACCGAAGAGCTTGAGTCCGAGGACTTCCTCGATGCTCTCACTCGACATTCCCATCGCCTCGGCTCTTCGAAGTGCCGCCTCTCCACCTTCCGGCCAAAGATCTCGTGGAAAATGACGATGGCTATTTCGCCTCTGGACGAAACGATCGCATTCAGGCGGCAGGGCCGCCAGAGCGGGCAAACCTTGATCGCGCCGCTCTTCCCGCTGGGCGGCCAATGGCGTCACGATGAAGCGGATCACAATGAGAAAAAGAAGAATGACCGCCAGGGGAATCAGAATTCGCTTCACGAAGGCTTCTCGCTTTCATCCAGAACCAGGGAGGATAAGAATCGACTGGCCTCCTGCACGAATCCGCCGCGAGATGAAACACGAGTGAGCGTGAGAGACTTGCCTGCACGGGTCATTGCCACATAGAGCAGCCGGCGCTCTTCTTCCACCGCCTCCGGATCCGGTGACCTGAGGGCATAATAACCGGGCAACACATTTTCCTCGAGTCCCGCTATGTAGACCTGATCGAACTCCAAACCCTTGGCCGCATGGATGGTCATGAGCTGCACCGCATCCTGGCCTTCGGCCGAATCCTGACTGCGATAGAGAGCAAGAAAATCCAGGAAGGAGGCCAGAGAATCGCCCAAGAATAGTTCGTCGAAGCGTGGCAACAAGGCCAGGAAACGTTCCTCTTCGCTGCTACGCCCGCGGAATAGTTCCGGGGCTTCTCCTTCCAGCCCTGAGGCGGCAAGCAGGGCGGATTCCAAATCTTTGCGGGCCGACCCTCCGGTCAGTTTCTCAAGCCAAGGGCTGCCGCTGGCCAAGAGTCGCCTAACGCCCATAGCAAAAAGCGCATGAGCCGTGTCCTCACTTCGACTGGGCGGACCTGCAGGATCGAGTTGCATGACCATGGCCAGAGGCGCCAGGCCGTCCCGGCCCGAGCGGCGTGCCAAACGTTTGAGTTGGAGTGACTGCATCTGGTCAAAGGCCTCGCCCAGGCAGCGACAATCATCGAGAGCACGATGGCGGGCCTCGGCTGAAATGCCGAAACGTTCGATGAGATCTTCCAGACGATTGCGTTCACGCGGGAAAAGCCGGCGAGCCAGGGCGAGGCTGTCGTAGAGGGCCTGCCTCGGACGGGCGAATCCCAACTCTCGAGCCACGCGCACGAGCACGGGAAAATCGAAACTGGATCCGTTATGCGCCACCAAATCGAGATCTCCTACGAAGCGTAGGAAATCGGCGATGGCCTGGGCGGGAGCTGGCGCCTTTTCCAACATGGCATCGTCGATACCGTGTATGGCGGTGGATTCTGCAGGCACAAGTCCCGAAGGTTTCACCAGTGTTTCGAAGCGGGCCACTTCCCGGCCACCTTCATATCGGATGGCGCCGATCTCGAGGATTTCGCATCGGGAGGTATCGATGCCGGTGGTTTCCAAATCGAAAATCACATAGTCGCGCAATGGCTGATACTCTGCAGCTCTCCAAAGTTGATAGAGCCGGAAGAAAAGCAAAGGCGCAATTTCCCCTTCTACTCGATGTCGTCTCTCGCCACCCTCCAAAATGATGGCATGGCTCTCGGCTTCAAGACGCAGGCGCGGCCCCTCGGGTGGTTCCGCACCGCCGGGAACGAGGTTGTTGCGATACCAGGGCTCAAGGGTCTGACCAAGCCAGTCCAGATAAATCTGTTCCTGTTTCTGCTCGGATGCGCTCAGGGAAACCCGCTTGCCTCGTCGAAGCAGAGAGCGCAATTCGTCTAATAGTTCTTCCAATCCTTCGGCCTTGAAGGGATCGCCTGGAAGTTCGGATTCGGTGTCCTCTTCAATTTCCAGGAGAACCTCTCCCACCAACTGGCGGAGAGTCTTGCCCTTCTGGCCTGCGCGCAAATTACTGAGTCGCGCAATCCGTTCGTCCATTTTCCAACTTAGGCGAGCGAGAAGCGAAAGACGCTCGCCGGCAGCTTCCCATTCTCCACGGGAGGCGGCTTCCTTTTCCACAGGCACGATGGCGGACAGTGCATTGAGCCCTTCTGGGAAAGATTTTTCGAAATCCTCCATCCACTGATCATCGGGTTTGCCCGTGGTGCTTTCCTGAAAGGATCGCCATTGTCGCGACTGTCCCCGCAATGCATCCCGATGGCGTCGAAGGGCATTAAGCGCCTGCCTCCAGGATCCATCATTGCGCCTCACCAATTCCCTCATAAGGGAGGTGGAGCCCGGATCCAGATGAGCCCTGAGCACGCGGCCCATGGCATCGTCATCGGCAGGATTTCTGAGCAGGCGCAGGGTGGCTAGAATTTGCAGGATACGCGGCTGATCCAGCAGCCCACGGCCCGAGATCATCTCCACGGGAATACGCTCGCCCATGAGGCGGCCTTCCAGATACTCGCCAATGGAATGCTTCGGATAGAGGATGGCTACATCGCGCCAATGCAAATCTCGATCGCGCAGGCGTACCTGCCGTATGTCGGCTCCCAAAAATGCGGCTTCGTCCTCTTCGCTGTCGAAACTCTCAACACGCAACTGGCCCTCGCCGCCGGCCCGACTTTGCAGAGATTTCGCCGAAACCTTTTCGCCGCCCAAGAGTGCCTTAGCGCCATCGAGAATGCGCGCGCGATTGCGATAGTTCTCCTCCAGAAAGATTTCGCGAGGTTCATAATCACGCCGGTAGTCGGCTAAGTTGCGTGGATCGGCTCCCCGCCATGCGTAGATGGATTGGTTGGCATCGGCGACCAGGAAACTGTGACTCTCTTTAGGCACAAGGTGGCGAAGGATTCGATACTGCAAGGCGTCCGTGTCCTGAAATTCGTCCACCAAGACATGTGCCCAACGCTCTCGCACCTGCGCCTGCAAATCTGAATTCTCACCAAGGAGCTTTCTTGTAAGGTCTAGGATATCGTCGAAATCCACGGCCTTTTCCGAACGAAGCAGCGCCTGGTATTCTTTGAAAAGATCCTGCTGAAGGCCGCTGAGTAGTTTCGAATCCTGATCCACGCGAAAAATGCCGAAGCGTCCGAGAAGCAGACGCAATTCTTTGTCTTCGGGCTCGCGGCTTGAGAAATCGAGCTTTTGCCAGGCGCGACGTAGCACTGCCAACTGTCGGCCTTCGTCGGCCACGGCAAAGTCGGGCGGCAGATTGGCCCTCTCTGCATGTTCCCGCAGGAGATGGATTCCAAAATGATGGAAGGTACCCGCGGCCACTTGCCCAGCTCGCTCACCCAGATAACCGGCCAGGCGATCCACCATGACCGAGGCGGCTTTGCGCGTGAAGGTTAGTGCAAGAATGCTCGAGGCGTCCACGCCCGACACACTGCCCAGATAGACAATGCGATTGACCAGGGTTCGAGTTTTCCCCGTGCCTGGGCCGGCCATGACCAGAATGTGCGGATCCGGCGCGAAGACGGCCTCGCGCTGTCGAGGATTCAGCTCCTGCTCCAGATCTCTCCACAGGCCCGGTGAACTCACAGGGACTCCTTGGGGGAACCGGCGGATCTATCAAAGATTGAGACGCACATGGAATCCTCCTGAAAGGAGCAGTCTATGCGTATGGACGCCATGAGGCAACGAAGTTCCGGGCATGAAAAACCCCGCCCTGGGCTAAAAGGGCGGGGTTGGAGGTACTGCGGCCAAGCTGGATGCTTAGCGATAAAGGCTCTTAAGGGAGCTCCAGCTAGTTTCTTCGGTGCTGGTGGAGCAACCGGTGATGATCACCGTGACGCCGGAGATTTCGCCCCAGACACCGCGGGAACCGGTCTCGCTGCAGTTAGCACTCATGAAGGAAGGGAAATCCGGGGGCAGGTTGCCCAGGGGATCGCCGTCGATATCGGTGTAACCAAGGCCGGTGGCGTTGGCGATGACGAACTCCATGCAGGTGTCATAGCCGTCGAAGACCGCGGTCATGTTGATGTTGGCGATCATTCCAACGATCACGCCTTCGTAGTACTGGTAGGTCGTGTAGGAAACGAAGTTCACGACATCCGCCCAGTAATCCAGGTCGCCGCCATCCCAGGCTTCACCCGTGCCGGCCATCCAGAGACGTCCGCCGCAATACTCATTGCGCCAGGTCTGGTAACCGGTCTGGTTGGCATCGAGGTTATCGTTCATCATGACGGGCTCCGCGCAAAGCGTGATGCAGGAGACCGACCACTGAGCCGCCAGGTTGGCACCGTTCCATGACTGAGCCTGAAGCGTGTTGCCGATCTCGCCCCAAGATCCATCGACGAAACTCTCGGGCCAAGATTCCGTACCGTGCCCCATCTGGATGTTGCCACCCAGGTCAACGGAGAAGTAAGCGCCGTTGGCTGGAGGGCCAGCTAGAACGGGAGTCACTAGCAACGCGATGAGTCCGGCAGTAAGTAGCAGTAGTTTTTTCATTTTTGCCTCGGGGTTCCTGTTTACCCAAGTCATAGGTTGCAGAGACTATAGCAGGACCGGCTACCTGCGATGCCGGTGGGGACTGCCTTCCGAAGGAATAGTATATCCCATAGCCCGAATCCCATTCAAGCTATTTATCGGAAGAAATATATGTCCCCTTAACCTGTCTTTTCTCATGTACTCCCAGCATTGCCAAAGCTATCTGCATCCCCTAGAATTGTTCTTTCCATAGCAAGATTTGGAGCCAAGATGCCGATAGATCCCCATCATTCCATGTGGAGGGACAAAAAGGAGTCCCCCGAGGGACCCCGGGCCCCGGTTTATGCTCTTTTGGACAATATCAGAAGCGCGCAAAATGTTGGCGACATGTTCCGCAGCGCCGACGCACTATTCATCAAACAGCTTTATCTGGTTGGTATCACGGCATTTCCACCCAACAGCAAACTTGAGAAGACGGCCTTGGGAGCCAGCGAAACGGTGCCCTGGTCCCACCACCTCAGGCTTTTTGATGCCGTGGAGGAAATTCGTGGGGCCGGAATACCCCTAGTCGCCGTGGAAATGACCCCCTCCAGCCAATCCCTCTTCGAATGGGCAGGCTCCGCTCAAGCCTGCTTTGTTTTTGGCCACGAGGTCATGGGTGTAGACCGGGAATTGATCCGTCAGGCCGACGCGGTTGTGCATCTGCCCATGGCGGGGCTAAAAAACAGCCTGAATGTCTCCTCCAGTTTCGCCGTGACCTTGTATCAC